>NZ_JBWKZU010000009.1:0-102003 GCF_059424825.1 Acidovorax sp. GW101-11A03
GAAGGGCAACGACGCAATGCGCGGCCTGGATGGCTTTCCCTCCGGGCTGACCCCGCAATGCGGCGTCTGCTTTGTCGCGTGGCTTGCCCATAGATGACTATGGGCTGCGCCCCGCTTCGCGCATCCATCCGCATTGCGGGGTCAGCGCGTGGGGGGATTGATTGATGACACGCCCTAGCTGCTTTCGGCTTCCGCCAAAGACGAAGCCTTTTGCTCCGCGCAGGGATCAGTAGGCGCCGGAGAGCAGCGCGCCTGCGTTGGGTACCCGCGTTTCCAGCCCCAGGCGCTTGAGCATGGCCCAGGTGGTGCATGCGGCGGCGGACACGACAGGAATGCCCAACTGGTCCTGTGCCATCTGCACGGACGCCAGCGAGGGCATCTGCACGCAGGCCGAGATCACCACCACGTCCACGCCGCGCGTGTCCAGCCGTTGCACCAGCTGGGCCGGGGCGGCGGGGTCCTGCGCGCCCACCTGCAGGTTGTCGGCAATTTCCAGCGACAGGCTGTCGTGCACGGCAATGCCCTCGTGCTCGATGTAGTCCACCACCAGCTGGGTCAGCGGCTTCATATAGGGCGTGAGCACCGACACCTTCTTCGCGCCCATGGCCTTGAGCCCTTCGATCAGCGCGCCTGCGCTGGACACCACGGGCGCGGGCTTGCCATTGGCCACGGTGACCTCGTGCAGCCGCTTTTCGGATGCGCGGTGGTAGCCCAGGCCCATGCTCATGATGGCCACGAGGCAGGCATAGCCCATCACGTCCATCTTGCCGTCCGACAGCTCCAGCGCGCAGCGGTCGGAGTCGCGGTCCATCGCGGCCAGCTCTTCCTTGGTGACCTTTTGCATGCGCATGCGGCTAGCGTGGAAGCTGAAGCGCTCGGGCAGGATCTGCTCGCGGGCGCGCAGCATGGCCGGGATCTCGGTCTCCATGGTGGTGTTGGAGCTGGGCACGATCTGCCCGATGCGGTAGGTGCGTTGCATGGTGGTCTTTCAGAAGTCAATGGGCAAAGCGCTGCCCGCCCGGCGCGCGGAGCGCCGGAAATGGGATCGCGCAGGGGATGTCTGTGGGCCGGTCAGTCGGCTTTGATACCGGCGGCCTTGATGGTCTTGGCCCAGTAGGCGGTTTCGGTCTTCACCAGCTCACCCAGCGCGTCTGGCGGCAGGTAGCGCAGTTCGATGCCCGCCGCGTCGGCGCGCTGGCGTGTCTCGGGCATGTCCAGCGCCTTCTTCACATCGGCTGTGAGCTTGGCCACCACGGCGGGTGGCGTGGCGGCCGGGGCGAACAGGCCCACCCAGGCTTCGAGCTTGAAGTCGGGCATGCCGGCCTCGGCCACGGTGGGCACGTTGGGAAGACCGGGGTGGCGCTTGGTGCCGGTCACGGCAAAGGCCTTGAGCTTGCCGCTGACCACATGCTGCATGACCGACGGTGGCGTGGTGATGAACACCTGCACCTGGCCCGCCAGCACGTCCGCCACCGCAGGGCCCGAGCCACGGTAGGGGATGTGGGTCATGAAGGTGCCGCTCTGCTGCTTGAAGATCTCGGTGCCGATGTGCGAGAGCGATCCGTTGCCCTGCGAGGCGTAGTTCACCTTGCCCGGGTTGGCCTTGAGGTAGGCGATGAATTCCTTGAGGTTGTTGGCTGGCACCGAGGGGTGGGCGGCAATCACGTTCGTGGCCACGGTGAGCAGTGCCACAGGGGCGAAGTCCTTGGCCTCCCAGGGCAGGCTGGGGGTGAGCGCCGGGTTGCCCACGTGGTAGGCCGAGTACGAGATCAGCAGGTTGTAGCCATCGGGTTTTGCGCGGGCCACGGCGCCATAGGCCACGTTGCCGCTTCCGCCTGCCTTGTTGTCGATCACCACGGGCTGGCCGATCACACGGGCCAGCGGCTCGTTGAGCAGGCGGGCCGAGGTGTCCACCACACCGCCGGGCGGGTTGGGCACGGTGAGCGTGATGGCTTTGCTGGGGTAGTTGTCTTGCGCCATGGCCAGGCTGGAAAGAGCGAGGGTGGCTGCCATCAGGCTGTGTGAAATCTTCATGGTTGTCTCCGCCGGTTTGTTGTGGTCTGGGCGTATTGTCGAAACGGCGGGGTTTACAGTCCAATATATTGTTGGTCTTGATTTAGACCGAGAAAGTATCAATGGAACTGCGCCACCTGCGTTACTTCGTCGCCCTGGCTGAAGAGCTGAGCTTCACACGTGCCGCGCAGCGCCTGCATGTTTCGCAGCCGCCGCTGAGCCTGCAGATCGCCCAGCTGGAACAAGAACTGGGCGCCCAGTTGTTCGTGCGCACCAGCCGGCGCGTGGAGCTGACGCTCGCGGGCCAGGCCTATCTTGTGGATGCACGCGCGGTTCTGGAGCGGCTGGACACGGCGCGCCAGCGTGTGGCGGCCATCGGCCAGGGGCAGGCCGGGCGCATCGAGGTGGGGCTGTCGGGCTCACATTTCCTCGGGCCGTTTCCGGCGGCGCTGGCGCGCTACCGGCAAAGCCACCCGGGCGTGGACGTGGTGCTGCACGAGATGCAGCCCTCGCTGCAGCAGGCGGCACTGCGCGACAAACGCATCGATGTGGGCATCTCGCGCACGGCAGTGAATGACGACCAGCTCGCCAGCACCCTGCTGTGGCCCGACCCTGTGGTCGCGGCCCTGCTGCCCGGCCACCCGCTGGCAGCGCGCAAGGCGCTGGCTTTGAAGGATCTGCGCAGCGAGCCCTTCGTGATGCTGCGCCGTGATTCATCGGCCCATGCCGAGCACATGGTGCAGTGCTGCGTACAGGCGGGCTTCGCGCCCCGCGTGGCGCAGACCACGGTGGAGCTGGCGGCCGTGCTGAGCCTGGTGGCGGCTGGGCTGGGCGTGGCCCTGGTGCCGTCGTCCCTGGGCATGCTGTTCGGGCCGCGCGTGGTGTTCAAGCCCCTGGGCGCCAAGGCACCGCGCGCCGATGTGCATGCGGTGCAACGGCGCGACGATCTGCTGGGCGTGGTGCCTGCCTTTGTGCGGGTGATGGCGGGCTGAAGGGGGCTCAGTGCCCCGCAGGCACCACACCAGCGGCACGCACGGGGATGCCGCTGCGCCGGTCCAGCACACCGCTCCAGTGCGTGAGGGCCAGCGACACCAGCACCACCAGCGCACCGATCCACGGCGTGTGCTGCAGGCCCCAGTGCGTCACGATCAGGCCCCCGGCCCAGGCGGCGCCCGCAATGCCCAGGTTGAAGGCGGCAATGTTCAGGCCCGACGCCACGTCCACCGCTTGCGGCGTGAAGCGCTCGGCCTGCTTGACCACATACACCTGCAGACCCGGCACATTGCCGAATGCCACGGCGCCCCACAGCAGCACGGTGCCCACAGCCAGCCAGGGGTGGGGCGCGGTGAACTGCAGCAGCAGCAACACGGCCGCCAGCAGCGCAAAGATGATGCGCAGCGCAGGAATGGGGCCCAGCCGGTCGGCCAGCTTGCCGCCCCAGAGGTTGCCCACAGCCACCGATACGCCATACACCAGCATCACCCAGCCCACTGCACTGGCACTGAAGCCCGAGATGTCGGTGAGGATGGGGGCGAGAAAGGTGAACGGAATGAAGGTGCCGCCGTAGCCAATGGCCGTCTTGGCGTACACCAGCAGCAGGCGGGGCTCGACCAGCACCTGGGCCTGCTGCAGCAGCGAGGCGGGTGGTGTGTGGGCCAGATGGCGCGGCACAAAAAGGGCGCTGCCGATGAACGACACTACGCCCAGCGCCGCCACGGCCAGGAAGGTCTCGCGCCAGCCGAAATGCTGGCCGATGAAAGTGCCCAGTGGCACGCCGGTGACCAGGGCCACCGTGAGGCCGGTGAACATGATGGCAATCGCGCTCGCGGCCTTCTCGCGCGGCACCAGGCCGGTGGCGATGGTGGAGCCGATCGAGAAGAACACGCCATGTGCGAGCCCGGTCAGGATGCGCGCGGCCACCAGCGTCTCATAGCTGGGGGCCTGCCAGGCCAGCAGGTTGCCGGCGGTGAACAGTGCCATCAGCGCCAACAGCAGTGCCTTGCGCGGCAGCTTGCCGGTGAGTGCGGTGAGTACCGGGGCGCCGACGGCCACCCCCAGGGCATAAAGGCTGACCAGCAGGCCCGCCGAGGGGATGCTGATGGAAAGGTCTGCCGCCACGGTGGGCAGCAGGCCAACGATCACGAACTCGGTCGTGCCGATGGCAAAAGCGCTGAGCGTCAGCGCGAGCAAGGCAATGGGCATGGGAGCACTCCAGTTTTCAGGCTTTCGGGCTGTGGAGTGTGGGCGTTTGGGTCTTGCAGAAAAAGATCGTTAAGTGCCATTGATAATTGATTTGAAATCAACAATCAGGCACCAGGAGCTCCCATGAAAACCACGCTGGAAGAACTGCAGGCCTTTGTGGCCGTGGTGGACGGCGGTTCGATCACGGCCGCAGCCGACACGCTGGGCCAGACCGTCTCGGGCATCAGCCGTGCGCTGGCGCGGCTGGAGAAAAAGCTGGACACCACGCTGCTGCGCCGCACCACGCGCCGCACCGAGCTGACGGAGGAGGGGCAGGCCTTTTTGCAGCGCACGCGCGCCATCCTGGCCTCCATCGACGACGCCGAGGAGCACATGGCCGCGCGCCGCCAGCAGCCCGCCGGCCGCCTGCGCGTGAATGCGGCCACGCCTTTCATGCTGCACGCCGTGGTGCCCCTGGTGCCGGCGTTTCGCAAGGCCTATCCGCAAATCACGCTGCAGCTGGACACGGACGAGACATACATCGACCTGCTGGAGCGGCGCACGGACGTGGCCATTCGCATCGGGCAGCTTCCCGACTCCACCCTGCACGCGCGCCCCCTGTGCACCAGCCGCCTGCGGGTGCTGGCCAGCCCTGACTACCTGGCGCGGACGGGCAGGCCCAAGAGCGTGGCGGACCTGGCACGGCACACGCTGTTGGGCTTCAACCAGCCCGAGTCGCTCAACCACTGGCCGCTGCGGGGCGCGCATGGTGATGCCTGGCCCATCGTGCCCAGCCTCACAGCATCGAGCGGCGAGACACTGCGCCAGCTCGCGCTGCAGGGGGTGGGCATCGTGTGCCTGTCGGACTTCATGACCGCTGGCGACCGCGCGCGCGGCGATCTGGTGCAGGTGCTGGTCAAGGACACGGTGGAGGTGCGCCAGCCCATCAGCGCGGTGTATTACCGCAACACGCAGCTGGCGGCACGCATCGCGTGTTTTCTGGATTTTCTGCAGGAGCGTCTGGGCTGAGCAGGCCTGCCTTGCAGGCCAGCCGTCAGCGCATCGCGCGCAGTTGTTGCAGGCGCTGCAGCACGGCGTCGATGACGGCGTTGGCGCCCTCCACATCGCAGCTCCACAGCATTTCCAGCAACTCGATCAGCGCGATGGCGTTGGTCTCCTGCAGCGCTGCGCGGGCGGCAGCCTGCAGGTCGTGCAGGTCCAGATCCTGAAGAACATCAACGGTCAATCCCATGGGGTGCTCCCTGTTTTTTTGAGGAGGCCCATGGTAGGTGCGTGGCGGCCAGGTGCCGGGCTGCGCGGCATGATCAAGATCAAGGGCGGATGAGAAACCCGGCGCCCTAGCCGTCAGCCGCGTGCCGGAATTGCCAGCCCCCGGGCCACCGCCGGGCGGGCCACGAAGGCGGCGAGCACGCGCTGCACCTCCTTGAACTGGTCAAACTCCACCAGGTCGCCCGCGCCGTAAAAGCCCACCAGGTTGCGCACCCAGGGAAGGATGGCGATGTCGGCGATGGTGTACCGGTCGCCCATCACCCACTGGCGGCCCGCCAAGCGCTCGTCCAGCACCTTGAGCAGGCGCTTCGATTCAGCGACATACCGGTCGCGTGGACGCTTGTCTTCATAGTCCTTGCCCGCAAACTTGTGGAAAAAGCCGAGCTGGCCAAACATGGGGCCCACACCACCCATCTGCCACATCACCCACTGCAGGGCTTCGTAGCGCCCGGCGGTGTCCTGCGGCAGCAGCTGGCCGGTCTTGCTGGCCAGGTACACCAGGATGGCGCCGGACTCGAACAGCGCCAGCGGCTTTCCATCCGGCCCGTTCGGGTCCAGGATGGCCGGAATCTTGTTGTTGGGGTTGAGCGAGAGGAATTCGGGCGAGGTCTGGTCGTTGGTCTCGAAGCTCACCAGGTGGGGCTCGTAGGGCAGGCCCAGTTCTTCGAGGGCAATCGACACCTTCACGCCGTTGGGCGTAGGCAGCGAATAGAGCTGCAGGCGGTCGGGATGCTGGGCTGGCCACTTGCGGGTGATGGCAAAAGCGGAAAGATCGGTCATGCGCGGTTCCTGAAAAGCCGAGGGAATCAAGAGAAGCTGCCAAGCGTACGCCCGCACGCGGTTTGGCGCAGGGGCGGGGCCATAATCCCGTCCCATGCAGATTCGCTTTACCAAAATGCAAGGCGCGGGCAACGATTTCGTGGTGCTCGACGAAACCCAGGGCCGTCTGGGGCTGTCTGCGGCGCAGTACCGCTTCCTGGCCGACCGCCACTTTGGCGTGGGTGCCGACCAGATACTCACCGTACGTCCCTCCCCGGCAGAGGGCATTGATTTCGAATACGTGATCCACAACGCCGATGGCGGCGAGGTGGAGCAGTGCGGCAACGGCGCGCGCTGCTTTGCGCGCTTTGTGCATGACAAGGGCCTGACCGGCAAGGACCAGATCCGGGTGCAGACCCAAAGCGGCGTGATCGCCCCGCGCCTCACGGCCGATGGCCGTGTCACCGTGGACATGGGGCGCCCCGAGTTCGACCCCGCCAAGGTGCCCTTTGATGCGTCCGGCCTAGTGCCCGTGGCGCAAGGTTTGGGGCAAAAATGGCCGTTACCGCCCGATGGTAAAGCGCTTTCAGCTATCGCTTTGGTAGCGGTTGTGTCCATGGGCAACCCCCATGCCGTACAGCTGGTGGACAACGTGGACACCGCGCCCGTGCAAGAAACCGGCCCCCTCATCGAAAGCCACCCGCGCTTTCCGCAGCGGGTGAATGCGGGTTACCTGCAGATCGTGGACCGTGCCCACGTGCGGCTGCGTGTGTTCGAGCGCGGCGTGGGCGAGACCCTGGCCTGTGGCACCGGCGCCTGCGCGGCGGTGGCGTCGGGCATCCGCCTGGGCCTGCTCGACCCCGAGGTGCAGGTGGACACGCGCGGCGGCCGCCTCACCATAGCCTGGAGCGGCCAGGCGGCCGATTCCGTTTTCATGACCGGCCCCGCCACCACGGTGTTCGAAGGCCAGATCGACGTTCCTGACACCCTCGTATGACGACCTCCCACATCCCACCGATCACCGAAGACGACATCGCCCAGTTTTTGACCAACACCCCCGGCTTCTTCGAGCGGCATGCCGAGGTGCTGGCCAGCGTGCAGATCACCAGCCCCCACGGCGCGCGCGCCGTGAGCCTGCAGGAGCGCCAGGCCGAGATGCTGCGCGAGAAGATCAAGGGCCTGGAGCAGCGCATCATGGAAATGGTGCGCAACAGCAACGAAAACGCGGCCATTGCCCACAAGGTGCACCAGTGGACCAGCAGCCTGCTGGAGGTGCGCGACCCGTTTGACCTGCCGCAGGCGGTGGTCGATGGCGTGCGCACCCTGTTCGACGTGCCCCAGGCGGCCGTGCGGGTGTGGGAAGTGGCTGCGCCGTACATCGACGCCGACTTCACCCAGGGCGCGAGCGAAGACGCGCGCGCGTTCGCCTCGTCGCTGACCATGCCGTTCTGCGGCCCCAACCTGGGCTTTGAGCCCGCAGGCTGGCTGGCGCAGGAAAGCGGCGAGCCCGCCCAGTCGCTGGCCCTGCTGCCGCTGCGCGCAGGCGCCATCGACAGCCCCACGCCCGCGTTTGGCCTGCTGGTGCTGGGCTCGCACGATCCGCAGCGCTTTGACGCCACCATGGGCACCGACTTCCTGTCGCGCATGGCCGAGCTGGCCAGCGCTGCGCTGCTGCGCCTGAAATGATGCCCCCCTGTGCGGCTGCGCCGCTTCCCCCTTGCGGGGGGGCGCCACCCCGGGCCCGGCGAAGCCGGTTCCACGGTGGCGCTGGCCTGGGGGCGCGCCCGTTGCTGGGGTAGTGCTCCATGCCCGACGCGCCGCCCACGCAGATCCCCGCAGACCCGCATGTCCTGCGCTACCTGGAGCATGTGCGCGTTGAAAAGCGGCTGGCCGCGCGCACCCTCACGCTCTACACCCTGGACCTGGAAAGGCTGGCGCAGCTGGCGGCGGCGGTGAACGTGCCGCTGCTGCAGCTCACGAGCGCCCACATCCGCCGCTTTGTGGCGCAGATGCACAGCGCGGGGCGCAGCGGGCGGGGCATTGCACTCATCCTCTCGGGCTGGCGGGGGTTCTTCACCTGGGCCGGGCGGCAGGGGCTGATCCCGCACAACCCGGTGCAGGACGTGCGCGCACCCAAGGCCCCCAAGCCCCTGCCCAAGGCCCTGGGCGTGGACGACGCCGTGCGGCTGGCCGAGTTTGACAACACCGGCGCCGACCCCTGGCTGGAGGCGCGCGATGCCGCCATGGTCGAGCTGCTGTACGGCTGTGGCCTGCGCGTGGGCGAGCTGGCTGGACTGGATGCCATCCCCAACGCCGACACCCATCGCCTGGGGCGCGGCTGGGTGGATCTGCAGGCGGGCGAGGCCCATGTGTTTGGCAAAGGCAGCAAGCGCCGCAGCGTGCCGGTGGGCCGTGCCGCCACGGCTGCGTTGCAGGCCTGGCTGGCCCTCCGCGCCACGCCGTTTGGCGGTGAGGGCGCAGCGCGGCTCGATGCTGCACTGTTTGTGGGCCAGCGGGGCGCGCGGCTCACGGCGCAGGCCATCTGGCTGCGCCTGCGCCAGCGCAGCCAGCAGGCCGGGCTGACCACGCCGGTGCACCCGCACATGCTGCGCCATTCATTCGCCAGCCACCTGCTTCAAAGCAGCGGCGACTTGCGTGCGGTGCAGGAGCTGCTGGGCCACGCCAACATCACCACCACGCAGGTCTATACACGGCTCGATTTCCAGCACCTGGCCAGGGTGTATGACGCGGCGCATCCCCGCGCTCGCCGGAAGAAGCCAGGCGGCTAAAGGCCGCCGCGGCCGGACACGCCGGGGCGCGTCAGGCCGCAGCGATGCCCGCCGGGCCGTGGCCCAGCAGGTTGCGGCGCGAAGGCTGGTGGGGCAGGGCGGCGCGGTGTTCATACACCTCGGGCAGCTTGAAGGTGGCCACGGTGTCCACCAGTTCCCCGGCCTGGTGGTTCAGGCTGGCGGCGGCAGCGGCCATCTCTTCGACCAGGGCGGCGTTCTGCTGGGTGGCCTGGTCCATCTGGGTGACGGCTTCGCTGATCTGGTCCATGCCCTCGCTCTGCTCGGTGCTGGCGGCGCTGATCTCGCCCATGATGTCGGTCACGCGGCGAATGGAGGCGACCACTTCGTTCATGGTCTGCCCGGCGCGGTCCACCAGGGCGGTGCCTGCTTCAACGCGCTCCACGCTGTTGCCGATCAGGCCTTTGATCTCGCGCGAGGCCTCGGCCGAGCGGCTGGCGAGCACCCGCACCTCGGTGGCAACCACGGCAAAGCCCCGGCCCTGTTCCCCGGCGCGGGCAGCTTCCACCGCCGCGTTGAGCGCCAGGATGTTGGTCTGGAAGGCGATGGAGTCGATCACGCCGATGATCTCGGTGATCTTGCTGCTGCTGTCGTTGATGTCCTTCATCGTGCGCACCACGTCGGCCACCACCGCGCCGCCCTGCATGGCAATGGTGGTGGCGCTGTGTGCAAGCTGGTTGGCCTGGCGCGAGCTGTCGGCGTTCTGCCGCACGGTGGCATTGAGCTGTTCCATCGACGCAGCGGTTTCCTCCAGCGCGCTGGCCTGCTCCTCGGTGCGGGACGACAGGCTGTTGTTGCCCTGGGCAATCTGCTCGGACGCGCTGGCCACGTTGACCGAACTCTGGTGCACCATGGCCACCATCGCCACCAGGCTGTCCTGCATGCGCTTGAGCTGGGCCATCAGGCTGGTGGTGTCACCGGGCTTGAGGTGGATCGCCACCGTGAGGTCGCCATGCGCCACGCTGCGTGCCAGCGCGGCAGCGGTGCCGGGCTCGGTGCCCAGCTCGCCCACGATGCTGCGCGCCACCAGGGTGCCAAAACCCAGGGCAAACAGCACACCGCCTGCAATCGCCAGGACCACAAACAGCCGGGTATTGGCGTACGACACCACGGCCTGGTCGTATTCCTTGCGGGCCGTGTCCAGCTGCACCTGCACCAGCGCGCCTAGCACGTCCTGCAAGGGGTCGAGCGCGGGGTACATCTCTTTGGCGGCATAAGCGGTGAGGCCTGGCAGGTCCTTGCGGCCGATGAGTTCCTCCAGGGTGCGCACGGCACCGTCGGCCTGGGGCTGCAGCGTCTTGAACTGCGCGGTCAGACGCACCTCGTCGGCCACCAGCTCGGTGGCCAGGTAGGCGCTCCAGTTGTCGCTGATCTCTTTTTTGGCCTTGGCGATGGAGTCCAGCCCCTGCTGGGGCGTGAAGGCGCCGTCCCGCACCTTGTGGGCCGTGTCCACTACGTTCACGGCGTAAGCGTCGGACACCAGCTTGATCTGCTTGAGGGGTACCACCCGGTCCTGGTACACGGTGTTCAAGCCCGCGTTGGCGCGTTGCATGCCCGCCAGGCCCACGCTGCCGATCACGGTGGTGAGCAGGCACAGCGCTGCGAGCAGCAGCGACAGGCGGGTAGAAATTTTCAGCTGCTTGAAGTTCATGGTGAACGCCCTCCTTGGTAAAAAGACCGCTGTCCCCACCGTGGACCGGGGGCCATGTCGCGCTTGTGACGCGTCAGAAGCTTTCCCAGTTTGCGTCGCCCCCGCTTGCAGTTGCCAGCGCAACGGCTGTGGGCTTCAGGGCGGTGGTGGTACGGGGCCGGTGGCCCAGGGCGGGGCGTGGGGTGTCGTGCTTGCCCACCATCGGACGGGCCGCGGCGCGCGGCTGCGCGGCCTGCGGGGTGTGCTGAGTGTGGGCCAGTGCTTTTGTCCGGGAGGGCGGTGGCAGGGCCGTGGTTTCGTCCTGGGCTGAAAGGCGGAAGGTGGCCACCGTGTTCACCAGATCCGTGGCCTGGTGGTTGAGGCTGGCTGCGGCAGCGGCCATTTCTTCGACCAGGGCGGCGTTCTGCTGGGTGGCCTGGTCCATCTGTGTGACGGCCTCGTTGATCTGGTCCACTCCCTGGCTCTGCTCGGTGCTGGCAGCGCTGATCTCGCCCATGATGTCGGTCACGCGGCGGATGGAGGCGACCACTTCGCTCATGGTCTGCCCGGCGCGGTCCACCAGGGCGGTGCCTGCTTCCACGCGCTCCACGCTGGTGCCGATCAGGCTCTTGATCTCGCGCGAGGCCTCGGCCGACCGGCTGGCGAGTATGCGCACCTCGGTGGCCACCACCGCGAAGCCCCGGCCTTGTTCACCGGCGCGGGCGGCTTCCACCGCGGCGTTGAGCGCCAGGATGTTGGTCTGGAAAGCGATGGAGTCGATCACGCCCACGATGTCCGCAATCTGGCGGCTGCTTTCATTGATGTCTTTCATCGTGTGGACCACCTCGGCCACCACGCTGCCGCCCTGTGCGGCCACTTCGCTGGCGCTGCGCGCCATGGCGTCGGCCCGCTGTGCGTTGTCGGCGTTGTTGCGCACGGCGGTGTTGAGTTGCTCCATGGACGCGGCGGTTTCCTGCAGCGCACTGGCCTGCTGCTCGGTGCGGGCCGAAAGGTCGTTGTTGCCTTGGGCAATTTCGGCCGATGCGTTGGAGACGCTGTCACTGTTGTGCCGCACCTGGCCCACCAGATGCACCAGCGATTGCTGCATCTCCAGCAGGGCCTTGAGCAGCTGTGCGGTTTCGTTGGTGCCCCGGTAGGTGATGGGCAGGCTCAGGTCTCCGGCGGCCACGGCGCGCGCGGCATCCACGGCGCGGCGCAGGGGCTCGGTGGTGGAGCGGACGATGCGCAGGCCAATCACGGCGCCCGCGATCAGGGACAGCCCCGTAAGCGACAGCACAAACACATTCATGGTGGACACAGCGGCCACCGCCTCGGCCTGGGCGTTCTTGGCCAGCGACTCCTGGTAGGCGATCAGCCTGTCCAGCGCCTCAAAGTAGGTGGCGCGTGGCGCCGCCATGGCACCTGTGAGGATGGTCCGGGCCTCGTCCAGCTGACCCGCGTTGGCCAGTTCGGAGTAGCGTTGCAGTTGCGCTGCATAGTCGCTGCGCGCACGCTGGGTCTCGGCCAGCGCGGCCTTGCCTTCGGGCGAAGTGATCTGCTGGCCCAGGGTATCGAGGAGTTGTGTGATCTCTTGCCGCTTGCTGTTGACCAGGGCCTGGTGGCGCTGCAGGTTTTCGGGACGGGTATCCAGCAGCATCTGCGTGAGGGCCAGTTCCACAGCCGTCACGTCTTCCTTGGCCACGTGCAGGTTCAGCACCTTGGGGAAGCGATCGTCGATGATGGAGTGGAAGGCGTTGTCCGCGCGGTGGGCCAGCCCCATGGACAGCGTGCCCATGATGCCAATGAGCAGGCCCATCAGGCCGAAGCCCAGTGTGAGCCGGGTAGAAATCTTCAGGTCGTTGAAGTTCATGGTGTGCAGTTCCTTGTAGGTTGTGCTGCAGCTCAGTGGCAGGCAGCAGGTGTACCACTCGCCACAGAATTGGCAAGAAATTTTTCGATATCGAGCAGGATCAACATGCGCTGGCCGACCGAGCCAATGGCCAGCAGATGCTCGGGGGCGATGTCGCCACGCAGGGCGGGCATGGGGCGCATCTGTTCACGCTCCAGCGTGAGCACGTCAGAGACGCCGTCCACCACCGCGCCCACCATGCGCTGGCCGATGTTCAGCACGATCACGACCTTGAGGGGGTCGTATTGCACGGCGGTTTGCCCCAGCTTCAGGCGCAGGTCGATGATCGGAACGATCACGCCGCGCAGGTTCATCACGCCCTGGAGTTCGCCTGTGGCATTGGCGATGGTGGTGGGCTTTTCGTACGAACGGATCTCCTGCACGCGCAGGATGTCCACCCCGTATTCCTCGTTCCCGATCTTGAACGCCAGGAACTCGCGGAGGCCGGTCATCGTGGCCTGGGCGGTGCCGGGCGCAGGTGCCAGTCGGGTGGCGGGAATTTGGGTGTGGGTCGCAGGCATGGTTTTTTGATAAAAATGATAATTTCAGCAATTCTAACTATGGGCAATCATTTTTGTCAAATAAATAGATTGTAAATTGATAAATTCAGGAGAGGCAGCGCACCGCCAGCTGTTGCAGGGCTTGGTGGGTTTGGGAGGCTGCATCGCTGTTTTTGCGCGGCCCAGGGGGTGAGGCGGGCTCCCAACCCGCACAATCCGGGGCATGAAAACCCTTCGCCTTCGCCCTGGCAAAGAGCGCTCGCTCTTGCGCCGTCACCCCTGGATCTTTGAATCGGCCATCGCCAAAGGCGGCGGCGACAGCGGCGAGACCGTGCGTGTGGAGTCGCACGAGGGCCAGTTCCTGGCCTGGGCGGCTTTCAGCCCCAGCTCGCGCATCCGTGCGCGGGTGTGGAGCTTTGACGAGGCGCAGCGCATCGATGCTCCGTATTTCATAGCTGCTTGCGCACGCTCCATCATCGCCAGAGCCCGTTTTGATGTGCAAAGCGACGGCGTGCGCCTGGTGCACGGCGAGTCCGACGGCCTGCCCGGGCTCATCGTGGACCGCTATGGCGACACGCTGGTGGCGCAGTTCACCAGTGCGGGCACCGAGCGCTGGAAAGGCGTGATTGCCGATGCGCTGCTGCGCGAGACGGGTCTGACCAAGTTGTACGAGCGCTCGGATGCCAGCGTGCGTGCGCTGGAGGGCCTCCAGCCCGCCACCGGCTGGCTGCGCGGCGGGCCCACGGGGGCGTTGGGCGACGGCGAAGGGCCGCCGCTGGAGCTCACCATCCAGGAACACCAGTGGCGCCTGACCCTCAACATCGCCGAGGGCCACAAGACCGGCTTCTACCTGGACCAGCGCGACAGCCGCAAGCGGTTTGCCGATTACGCGCAGCGCCTGGGCTTCAAGCATGTGCTCAACTGCTTCTGCTACACCGGCGGCTTCAGCGTGGCGGCGCTGGCGGGCATGCGCGCGGCAGGCACCGTGGCCGACGGGCATGTGACCTCCATCGACTCTTCGGGCCCGGCCCTGGAGCGCGCCCGCGCCCATGTCGCGCTCAACGGTTTTGATCCGAACCGGGCCACCTTCCTCGATGCCGACGTGAACGCCTCGCTGCGCCAGTTCCTCAAGGAAGGCCAGCGCTTTGACGCCATCATCCTGGACCCGCCCAAGTTTGCGCCCACGGCGGCGCACGCCGAGCGCGCCGCGCGCGCCTACAAGGACATCAACCGGCTGGCGCTGCAGCTGCTATCGCCCGGCGGCGTGCTGTTCACCTTCTCCTGCTCAGGCGGCATCAGCGCCGACCTGTTCCACAAGATCGTGGCCTCGGCCGGGGCCGATGCGGGCGTGGACGGCTTCATTCTGGAGCGCCTGGGCGGCGCGCCCGACCACCCGATGACGCTGGAGTTCCCGGAAGGGGAGTACCTCAAGGGCCTGGTCGTGATGCGCAAAGGGTGAACCCGGCAACGCCCGGCAGGGGCTTGACAGCCTCGGTACACTGAAAAAACGCCCCCTGTGCGGGGCTCTGCAGCCTGCGGCACCGGGCTGCAGCGCAAGTATTTGACCCCCTTGAAAGACAGATTTATGGCACTGATCCCCGTCACCATCCTCACCGGCTTCCTGGGCTCGGGCAAAACGACGCTGCTCAAGCGTCTCTTGAGCGAAGCCCATGGCCAGAAGATTGCCGTGATCGAGAATGAATTCGGTGAAGAAAACATCGACAACGACATCCTCGTGACCGAGTCCAAGGAGCAGATCGTGCAGATGAGCAACGGCTGCATCTGCTGCACCATCCGCGAAGACCTGCGCGAAACCCTGCAGCTGCTGGCCGCCAAGAAGCGCAAGAACCTGCTGGAGTTCGACCGCATCGTGATCGAGACCACGGGCGTGGCCGACCCGGGCCCCGTGGCGCAGACCTTCTTCATGGACGAAGAAATCGCCGAGACCTACCTCATCGACTCCATCATCACCCTGGTGGACGCCAAGCATGCGCCCCAGCAGCTCAATGACCGCCAGGAAGCGCGCCGCCAAGTGGGCTTCGCGGACCAGATCTTCCTGTCCAAGACCGACCTGGTCAGCGCCGAGGAAACCGATGCGCTGATCCACCGCCTGAAACACATGAACCCGCGCGCGCCTATCAAAGCCGTGCATTTTGGCGAAGTGCCGCTCAAGGAGGTGCTGGATCTGCGCGGCTTCAACCTCAATGCCAAGCTGGACATCGACCCGGACTTCCTCAAGGAAGAAGAGCACGGCCATGACCGCCATGATCACGACCATGAACATGGCGAGCACTGCAACCACCCCTCGCACCAGCACGACCATGGGCATGGCCACCACCATCACCATGACGACGATGTGAAGAGTTTTGTGTACCGCTCGGAGCGCCCTTTCGACCCGGCCAAGCTCGAAGACTTTCTCGGGGCGATTGTCAACATTTATGGCCCGCGCATGCTGCGCTACAAAGGCGTGCTTAATATGAAGGGCACCGAGCGCAAGGTGATCTTCCAGGGTGTGCACCAGCTCATGGGCAGTGACCTGGGCCCCCAGTGGGCGGAGGGCGAGCCACGGGTGAGCAAGATGGTCTTCATTGGCATCGACCTGCCCAAGGACATCTTCCTGCAGGGGCTGGAGCAGAGCCTGGTCTGACCCCCTTCGCCGGTGTCGGGGCGTCGATTCGGCCCGATCTGTGTTGTATCCGCAACGTTTCTGTTTGCGTCAGCCCAGGTCGATACAATCGCGCCCCGGTAAAACCACCCAAGGCTTGCCACCAGTCCCGGGCCGTGAGAGCGGCCAAGGGCCCGCCCGTACAGCGAGGAGACCAGGAAGTGAAAGCCGACACCAGCAAACCCAAGGCGGCCACGAAGGCAACCAAGCCCGCCGCTGCAGCCCCTGCGGCGGCGCCCAAGCCAGCCGCCAAAGCCGCTGCGGCCAAAGTGGCAGCAGCTGCACCCAAAGCGGCAGCGGCCCCCAAAGCTGTTGTGGCCAAGGCGGCCAGTCCCGCTGTGGCAGCACCGGCGCCCAGCCCTGCCGCACCGGCCGAGTTGCAGGTACCCGTGCGCACAACCCGGCCTTCTTCCCGATTGGCCCAATTGACCGTACCATCCATGGCACAGGCAGTGGCGTCCACCGCTGCCAAAGCCAGTTATCTACATACCATGCCCACGACCGCGCAAGCGCAGCCTACTTTCACGGCTGCCAAAAAAGACCCCAAGCTGGCGAACAACTGGAAAACCAAGTCCGCCGCCGAGCTGACCGACGCTGAAGTCATGGCCATGCCCGACAGCGAGTACATGAACGACAAGCAGATGGCGTTTTTCCGCCTCAAGCTCGTTCAGCTCAAGCAGGACATCCACAACAGCGCTGGCGAAACCACCGAACACCTGCGGGAAGACACCGTGGTGGTGCCCGACCCGGCCGACCGCGCCACGATCGAGGAAGAGCATGCCCTGGAATTGCGCACCCGCGACCGCGAGCGCAAGCTGCTCAAGAAGATCGAACAGTCCATCGCCCGCATTGACGCTGGCGACTACGGCTACTGCGACGAGACCGGCGAACCCATCGGTGTGGGCCGCCTGATCGCCCGTCCCACGGCCACCCTGTCGCTGGAAGCGCAGCAGCGCCGCGAACTCAAGCAGAAGATGTTCGGAGACTGATCGGGCCCTACGGCCTGATGACGATCATCGCTGCGCACTCTCCCCTGTACCCTGAGCCATGAGCAAGGAAGAAACCACCCCCGGCGGCCTGCTATCGAAGGTGGTTCGGTTCGTGAAGAATCCCACGGTCAACTGGACGGAGCTGGACTCCATCCAGGATGACCGGGAAAGCCAGTACAGCAAGCAGATGCTCAAGGAGATGATCGAGCGCAAGCGCCGCAACGACTTTGTGCGGCGCCGCGAGTTCGATCAGCTGCGCAAGCTGCGCCAGCGTGAAGTGTTGCAAGGCCAGCGCGTGGAAGACGCTGCCGGTCGCCCCTCGTTTTTTCAAAGCAGCATGGCCTCGCCCGACGAGCGCGCCGTCACGCTCAAGAAGATCGACGAGATCGAGGCGCAGATGTCGCAGCAGTGGTGGAAGAGCAAGCAAGGGGCCGATGCGCCCACCCAACCTGGTGTGATGCCCGAATCCAGCGCGGAGCCCTCCGACTCCGCGCATGCCCGGGCCTATGCCCCCACGGCCCCCGGCAGCCTGCCTGCGCCGCTGGACAACAAGGCCGCAGTCCAGCCGCTGTTTGCCGACGACAGCATGGCCATTGGCAAGTTTGGCGGCACCGATGCACAGATGCTCGGGGGCAGCCACCAGCCTGTCGAGGCGTCCTTCAGCCCTGCGGCCCCAGCGGCAGCGCCCGCGACCGCATTCGAACCGGAGGAATTCGTGCACGAACCCGATCTAGAAGAAGCCGCCATCCGGTTTGCCAACGGTGACCATGCGGGTGCAGAGTCTGGCCTGCTGGATGTGCTGGCCCAGCACCAGCAGGACGAGCCCGAGCAGCAGCTCGAAATCTGGATGACGCTGTTTGACCTGTACCGCGCCACCGGGCAACACGACCGTTTTGATGCGCTGGCCATTGACTTTGCGGCCCAGTACAGCCGCTCGGCCCCCCTGTGGTTCTCGATGCCGGAGATGCTCGGGATGGCGGCAGCGGCCGCGCCCGCTGCGGCAGAGGCCGCGCCAGCGCCCGGCATGCGCCGTGATTTCAGCTGGAATGCGCCCCCGACCCTGGCGGTGTCATCGGTAGCAGCCCTGCAGGCCTCGCTGGCGCGCGCTGCCTCCCCCTGGACGCTGTCCTGGTCGCGCCTCACCGGCATCGACGAGGCGGCGGTGCCCCTGTTGGCGGACCTGGTCTCGCAGTGGTCCGACCGCGAAGGCCAGCTGGTGTTTTCAGGGGTGGAAAAGCTCAATGCCCTGCTTGACGCCAAAACCCAGTCCGGCGACCGGTCCAACAGCCCTGAGTGGTGGCGTTTGCGCATGGCCATGATGCGGCTCATGGGCAAGCCCGACGAGTTCGAGCTGGTGGCGCTGGACTACTGCGTGACCTACGAGGTCTCGCCCCCGTCCTGGGTGTCGCCGCGTTGCGGATATTCCGACAACGAAGGTGTGTCCTCCGGTGCCGCGCCCCTGGCGGCCGACAGCGACTTCATGGCCTCCGACCTGGGGGAGCTGTCCGCGCCCGCACCGCTGGAGTCGGGGCCTGTGGCCCAACTCAGTGGCCACATCGACGGCGATGCCACGCCACTGCTGCAGCCCTTCGAGGCCTTCCTGCGGCCTGGCGTGCCCCTGACCATTGCCTGCGACAAGCTCATCCGCGTGGATTTTGCGGCGGCAGGCTCGGTGCTCAACTGGGCGGCCGAGCAACAAGGCCATGGCCATGTGGTGCAGTTCCACAACCTGCAGCGGCTGGTGGCGATTTTCTTCAACGTGATCGGCATCAACGAACACGCCTGGGTGGTTCCACGCAAGAATTGACGGGCCGCTGGCTTGCAAACGGTGGCCGTGCCCCCACTTGCGCGGCTATGGAAAATCACAGCGAATCCCCGGTGTTCCACGGCACCACCATCCTCAGTGTGCGCCGCCAGACGCCCACAGGCATCCAGGTCGCCATTGGCGGCGACGGCCAGGTCACCCTGGGCAACATCGTGGTCAAGGGCACGGCGCGCAAGGTGCGCAAGCTCTATCACGGCAAGGTGCTGGCGGGTTTTGCGGGGGCCACGGCCGATGCCTTCACGCTGTTCGAGCGGTTTGAAGCCAAGCTCGAAAAGCACCAGGGCCACCTGACGCGCGCGGCCATCGAACTCACCAAGGACTGGCGCACCGACCGTGTGCTGCGCCGTCTCGAAGCCATGCTGGCCGTGGCCGACGCGAGCGCCTCGCTCATCATCACCGGCAATGGCGACGTGCTGGAGCCCGAGCAGGGCATCGTGGCCATCGGCTCGGGCGGCGCCTACGCGCATTCGGCTGCCAAGGCGCTGCTGGTGAACACCGATCTGTCCGCGCAGGAGATCGTGAAGAAGTCGCTCGAAATCGCGGGCGAGCTCTGCATCTACACCAACATGAACCACACCATCGAAACGCTGTAAGGCGGCGAGGTGCGTTTACTCACATTTTGATAGCTGTTTGCGCTTATCCATTGCGCGCAGACGGCTGATTTTTGCTTTGAATTTGAAGGCAGGCCCCGCATGTCCTCCATGACTCCTCAGGAAATCGTCTCCGAACTCGACCACCACATCGTGGGCCAAGCCAGCGCCAAGCGCGCCGTGGCGATTGCGCTGCGCAACCGCTGGCGCCGCCAGCAGGTCGAAGGCAGCCTGCGCCACGAGATCACGCCCAAGAACATCCTCATGATCGGACCCACTGGCGTGGGCAAGACCGAGATCGCGCGGCGCCTGGCGAGGCTGGCCGATGCGCCCTTCATCAAGGTCGAGGCAACCAAGTTCACGGAAGTGGGCTATGTGGGCAAGGACGTGGATTCCATCATCCGCGACCTGGCCGAAATGGCCGTCAAGCAGACGCGCGAGGCGGAGATGAAGAAGGTGCGCATGCGCGCCGAAGATGCCGCCGAGGAGCGCATCCTGGACGTGCTCATCCCGCCCGCCCGCGCCGCCACCGGCACCGAGCCCGCGGCCGACAGCACCGCCCGGCAGGTGTTCCGCAAGAAGCTGCGCGAAGGTGCCTTGAACGACAAGGAGATCGAGATCGATGTGGCCGAGGCCCGCGCGCCGCTGGAGATCATGGGCCCGCAGGGCATGGAAGAAATGACCGAGCAGCTGCGCGGCATGTTCAGCCAGATGGGCCAGGACCGGCGCCGCGCGCGCAAGCTCAAGATCGCGGAAGCGCTGAAGCTGCTCACCGATGAAGAGGCTGCCAAGCTCGTGAACGAGGAAGAGATCAAGACCCGCGCGGTGGCAAACGCGGAGCAGAACGGGATTGTCTTCATCGACGAAATCGACAAGGTGGCCGCGCGGCAGGAAAGCAGCGGCGCGGACGTGTCCCGCCAGGGGGTGCAGCGCGACCTGCTGCCGCTGGTGGAGGGCACCACGGTCTCCACCAAGTACGGCATGATCAAGACGGACCACATCCTGTTCATCGCCTCGGGCGCGTTCCACCTGTCCAAGCCCAGCGACCTGATCCCGGAGCTGCAGGGGCGTTTCCCGATCCGTGTGGAGCTGGAGTCGTTGTCGGTCCAGGACTTCGAGGCCATCCTCACGCAGACCCATGCCTCGCTGGTCAAGCAGTACCAGGCGCTGCTGGCCACCGAGGGAGTCACGCTGGAGTTTGCGCCCGAAGGCATCACCCGCCTCGCACACATTGCCTTCGAGGTGAACGAGCGCACCGAAAACATCGGTGCGCGCCGGCTGTCCACCGTCATGGAGCGCTTGCTTGACGAGGTCAGTTTTGATGCGGCGCGCCTGTCGGGGCAGACGGTGACCGTGGATGCGGCTTACGTGGATGCCCGCCTGCAGACCCTGAGCCAGGACGAAGACCTGTCGCGCTACATCCTGTGACGATACGGCCCAGCCTTGAGAGGTCACTTTCATAGGCTTCCGTAAGTTCTTCTTTTTCAACAACTTTTGGCTCTTTTTGGGCTGCAAAGTCGCGCCTAAGTTGTTGATTTCATTACCAAAGTTTGGTGGACACCCTCTTGTTCGGTGTGCTTTTCCTGCTACAGTGCAAAAAAGTGCAATTAAGTGGTGAAAAGTGCCCTCAAAGTCCGTTCCCGGGCCTGCGAGGCGCAAAACCAAACTGGGAATCTGTCCGTGTTTCAAGGTGCCTCGTCGCTAAGTCTCGATGCGAAGGGTCGGCTGTCCGTGCCGACCCGGCATCGTGACGTGCTCGCGGCCACCGCAGCGGGCCAGCTCACGATCACCAAACACCCGCATGGCTGCCTGATGGTGTTCCCCCGCCCTGAGTGGGAGAAGTTCCGCGAGCGCATTGCCCAATTGCCCATGTCCGCCCAGTGGTGGAAGCGCATCTTTCTGGGCAATGCGATGGACGTGGAGATGGACGCCACCGGCCGCGTGCTGATTTCCCCCGAGCTGCGCGAGGCGGCCGGTATTTCCAAGGACACCATGCTGCTGGGCATGGGCAACCACTTCGAACTCTGGGACAAGGCCACCTACGACGAGCAGGAGGCCAAGGCCATGCAGGGCGAGATGCCGGATGTCTTCAAGGATTTCTCCTTCTGACCATGACATCCACTCCTTTGCAACACACCACCGTCCTGCTCGAAGAAGCCGTGGACGCCCTGCTGGGCGGCGCGGGCCCCGAGCCTGCGGGCACCTGGGTGGACGGCACCTTCGGGCGGGGAGGGCACTCGCGGCGGATCCTGCTGCGGCTGGGCCCCCAAGGGCGTCTTGTCGCGTTTGACAAGGACCCCGAAGCCATCGCCGAAGCAACGCGCATCACCGATGCGCGTTTTTCCATTCGGCACGAGGGTTTTCGCCATCTGGCCGATTTGCCGCCCGCCAGCGCCGCTGGCGTGCTGATGGACCTGGGCGTGAGTTCGCCCCAGATCGACAGCCCCGAGAGGGGTTTCAGTTTCCGTTTTGACGGCCCGCTGGACATGCGCATGGACACCACGCGCGGCGAAAGCGTGGCCGATTGGTTGGCCACGGCCGAAGTCGGTCAGATTGCGGAGGTGATACGTGACTACGGTGAAGAACGGTTTGCTGGCCCCATTGCAAAGGCGATTGTTGCTCGGCGCGAAGAGCGGGGCCCTCTTGCAACCACCGCCGAACTGGCCGATCTCGTGGCTGGCGCGGTCAAAACCCGCGAGCCGGGCCAGAACCCTGCAACGCGCACATTTCAAGCTCTTCGGATTTTCATCAACGCCGAGCTTGAAGAGCTGCAACAGGCGCTAGAGGCCAGCCTCTCGGTGCTGCAGCCCGGCGGGCGCCTGGTGGTGATCAGCTTTCACTCGCTCGAAGACCGCATCGTCAAGCAGTTCATCGCCAAGCACTCCAAGGAGGTGTACGACCGCCGTGCGCCTTTTGCCAAGCCGCAGGCCATGAAGCTCGTGGCGCTGGACCGCATCAAGCCCTCTGCCGCCGAGGTTGAGGCGAACCCCCGCGCACGCAGCGCGATCATGCGCGTGGCCGAACGCACTGCCACCGTCTGATATGACCCGGCTCAACCTCGTCCTGTTGCTGGCCGTGCTGGCCAGTGCCATCTATCTGGTACACACCCAGTACGAGTCGCGCCGCCTGTTCACTGAACTGGACCGCGCGATTGCCGAGGCGCGCCGCCTGGAAACCGAGCACCAACGCCTGCAGGTGGAAAAACGTGCGCAGGCCACGCCGCTGCGCGTGGAGAAGATTGCCCGCGACCAGCTGAAAATGCGCACGGCCACTCCGGCCATCACGCAGTACGTGTCCGACCCGCAGGGTGCGGCCAGCGCGGCGGCGCAGCCCGGGAGCGCACAGCCATGAGCCGCAGCGTGGTCTACACCGCAAGCCCCCTGCTGGCCAGCAAGACACCGGTCTGGCGCAGCAAGTTCATCGTGGCGATGATCGCGCTGGGCTTTGTGGGCCTGGGCGCGCGTGCGGCCTATGTGCAGGTGTTCGGCAATGCCTTCTTCCAGCGCCAGGGCGAGGTGCGGTTTGCCCGCACGCTGGAGCTGCCCGCCAACCGCGGCAAGATCCTGGACCGCAACGGCCTGATTCTGGCGTCCAGCGTACCGGCGGCCAGCATCTGGGCCATCCCCGAGGATGTGGACCAGGACAAGCCCGAGGTGCGCGCCAAGCTCAAGCAGCTGGCCAAGCTGCTCGACATGCCCCAGGCCGAGCTGATGAAAAAGCTGGCCGACGAGGACAAGACCTTCGTCTGGGTCAAACGCCAGCTCGACTGGGACGTGGGCCAGCAGATCGCCAAGCTCGACATCAAGGGCATCTACCAGCGCAAGGAATACAAGCGCCAGTACCCCGAGGGCGAGGCCGCTGCCCACGTGGTGGGTTTCACCAACGTGGAAGACCATGGCCAGGAAGGCATGGAGCTGGCCTTCAACAAGGACTTGGCGGGCAAGCCGGGCTCGCGCCGGGTGATCAAGGACCGCCTGGGCCGCGTGGTCGAGGGCGTGGGCGAGACTGTGCCGCCGGTGGACGGCAAGGACATGCAGCTGTCCATCGACAGCAAGGTGCAGTTCTTTGCGTACCAGAAGCTGCGCGACCAGGTCACGGCGCACAAGGCCAAGGCGGGCAGCGTGGTGGTGCTCGATGCCCACACGGGCGAGGTGCTGGCACTGGCCAACTACCCCAGCTATGTGCCCGACAAGCGCCAGAACCTGACCGGCGAGCAGCTGCGCAACCGTGCGCTCACCGACACCTTCGAGCCGGGCTCGACCATGAAGCCCATCACCATCGGCCTGGCGCTCGAAAGCGGCCGGGTGCGCCCCGAGACCGTGGTGGACACCACGCCCGGCCGCATCAACATCACGGGCTCCACCATTTCGGACACGCACAACTACGGCGTGCTCACGGTGGAAGGCGTGATCCAGAAATCCAGCAACGTGGGCACCACCAAGCTCGCCATGCAGATGCCCGCGCGCGAGATGTGGGAGACCTTCTCGGCCGCAGGTTTTGGCCAGAAGCCGCAGATCGACTTCCCCGGTGCGGTCAGCGGGCGCCTGCGCCCGTACAAGACCTGGCGCCCGGTGGAGCAGGCCACCATGTCCTATGGCTACGGCCTGTCGGCCAGCCTCTTCCAGATGGCGCGTTCGTACACCGTGTTCGCCAACAGTGGACGCGTGATCCCCGCGACCATGCTCAAGTCCGCGCAGCCTGCCGTGGGCGTGCCCGTGTTCTCCGAACGCACGGCCGACCAGGTGCGCAAGATGCTGCAGATGGCCGCAGGCCCGGGCGGCACGGGCCAGAAGGCGCAGACCGTGGGCTACTCCGTGGGCGGCAAGTCGGGCACGGCACGCAAGCAGGTCGGCAAGAACTACGCCGTGGGCAAGTACCGCGCCTGGTTCACCGGCATGGCGCCCATCGACAAGCCGCGCATCGTGGTGGCCGTGATGATCGACGAGCCCAGCAACGGCGTGTACTACGGCGGCGCCGTGGCCGCGCCGGTGTTCAGCGAAGTGGTGCAGCAGACGCTGCGCATGATGGGCGTGCAGCCCGACATGGCCGTCAAGCCGCAGATCGTGGCCAATGCGGTGGAGGAGTCGCTGTGACGGCCACACCACTGCCCCTGCTCACCTCGGTGCACGACGCCGTGGCCTGGCTGCGCGAGCGTGTCACGGGCACGCTGCAGACCGACAGCCGCCAGATCCGCCCGGGCGATGGTTTCATCGCCTGGCCCGGTGCCGCCACCGACGGCCGCGCGCACATTGGCGATGCGCTGGCACGCGGGGCCGTGGCCTGCCTGGTGGAGCACGAAGGTGCCGAAGCATTTGCGCTGGCGGGGTTGCCCGTTGCCGCACTGCACGGGCTGAAGGCCGCCACGGGACTCATTGCCGCCGACTGGTTCGAGCACCCCACGCAGAGCCTGGACGTGCTCGCCGTGACGGGTACCAATGGCAAGACCAGCACCAGCTGGTGGCTGGCTGAAGCCCTCAATGTGCTATCGAAAAATGAGCTATTCGGGCAAGGTGGTTGCGCGCTGGTAGGCACTTTGGGCATGGGAACGCCCCCAGCGCTCACCAGCACGGGCATGACCACGCCCGACCCGGTCCGCCTGCAGCGCGCGTTCCGCCAGTTTGCCGATGCGGGCCGTGGTGCCTGCGCCATCGAGGCCTCGTCCATTGGTCTCGCCGAACACCGGATGGTGGGCACCCGCATTCGGGTGGCGTTGTTCACCAACTTCACGCAGGACCACCTGGACTACCACGCGGGCATGGCCGCCTACTGGCAAGCCAAGAGCATGCTGTTCGACTGGCCGGGCCTGCAGGCCGCCGTGGTCAACATCGACGATGCACGCGGGGCCGAGCTGCACACCGCGCTCGCCGGGCGCAACCTGGATCTGTGGAGTGTTTCCATCACCGGCCCTGCCCGGCTGGCGGCGCGCGACATCGGCATGGGCGACGGTGGCCTGCGCTTCACCGTGGCCGAAGGTGTGCAGGCGCATGTGCTGCAGACGCGCGTGATCGGGCTGTACAACGTTTCCAACCTGCTGGGCGTGCTGGCCGGGCTGCGCGCGCTGGGCGTGCCGCTGGAGCACGCGCTGTACGCCTGCGCCCAGCTCTCGCCTGTGCCGGGCCGCATGGAGCAGATCCACCAGAGCGGCCAGCCCCTGGTGGCTGTGGACTACGCCCACACGCCCGATGCCCTGGAAAAGGCCCTGCAAGCTTTGCGCCCCATCGCTGCCGAGCGCGGCGGGCAGCTGTGGTGCGTTTTTGGCTGTGGTGGCGACCGCGATGCGGGCAAGCGTCCGCTGATGGGCGCCGTGGCGCAGCAGCAGGCCGACCAGGTGGTCGTGACCAGCGACAACCCGCGCAGCGAAGACCCCGCCGCCATCCTGCACCAGATCCTGCAAGGCACCATTGCCAGCACCGCTGTGCAGGCCGAGCCCGACCGCGCTGCCGCCATCGCCCTGGCCGTGGCCGCTGCCGCGCCTGCCGATGTGGTGCTGATTGCCGGCAAGGGCCATGAAAACACCCAGGAGACGGCGGGTGTGCACCAGCCGTTCTCCGACATGGCCCATGCGCTTGGTGCGCTGCAGGCCCGAGGAGCCCGTCCATGAGCGCCACCCCCGGCACCATGCTCACCCTTCAACAGGCCTGGGCGCTGCTGCAGCCGCAGATCCCCGCCGCGCGCCTGGTGGGCGAGGGCGTCACGGCCCTGGCCCGCGTGCACACCGACACGCGCACCCTGCAGCCGGGCGATTTGTTCGTGGCGCTCAAGGGCGAGCGTTTTGACGCCAATGCCTTCCTGGCCGACGCACGCGCCGGGGGCGCTGCAGCGGCCATTGCCCATGGCGGCCTCGCGGCAGCGGGCCTGCCGGGCATTGAGGTGCCCGACAGCCTGGCCGCCCTGGGGGCGCTGGCCACGGGCTGGCGCGCGCAGTTCAACCTGCCACTGATCGGTGTGACGGGCAGCAACGGCAAGACCACGGTGACGCAGATGATTGCGTCCATCCTGCGCGCCTGGCAGGGCGAGGCAGCCTTTGCCACCCAGGGCAATTTCAATAACGACATTGGCGTGCCGCTGATGCTGCTGTGCCTCACGCCCGTACACCGCGCCGCCGTGATCGAGATGGGCATGAACCACCCGGGCGAAATTGCCCAGCTCGCTGCCATGGCGCGGCCCACGGTGGCGCTGGTCAACAACGCGCAGCGCGAGCACCTGGAGTTCATGCACACCGTCGAGGCCGTGGCACGCGAGAACGGCTCGGTGTTTGCCAGCCTGCCCGCCGATGGCGTGGCGGTGTTCCCGGCGGGCGATGCCTACACGGGCCTGTGGCAGTCGCTGGCATTGGCGCAGCCGGGCCGCCGCGCACTCACGTTTGGCGAGGGCGGCGATGTCCGCTGCGCGCGCGCTGCCTGGGAGCGTGGCGCCTGGGCGGTCGCCATTGCCACGCCCCGGGGTGAAGTCGCCACCCGCCTGCACATTGCCGGCCGCCACAACGTGACCAACGCCCTGGCCGCCACCGCCTGCGCGCTGGCCGCGGGCGCACCGCTGGCCGCCATTGCCCAGGGGCTGCGCGACTTCACGCCCGTCAAGGGCCGCTCGCGCGCGTTCAGCGTGGCGGTGGCGGGCCGCGAGGTCACGGTGGTGGACGACACCTACAACGCCAACCCCGACTCCATGCGCGCCGCCATCGAGGTGCTGGCCGAACTGCCCGGCCCGCAGTTGCTGGTGATGGGCGACATGGGTGAGGTGGGCGACCAGGGGCCGGAGTTTCACGCAGAGGCCGGGGCACTCGCCCACTCGGCGGGTATTCCTCTGCTGTTTGCGCTGGGTGCGCAGTCGGTGCACGCGGCTTCGGCCTACGGCAGCGGCGCCCGGCATTTCAACGAGATGGGCGCACTGCTGGATGCGGTGCGCCAGGCCCTGCCCACGGTGGGCAGCGTGCTGGTCAAGGGATCGCGATTCATGAAGATGGAACAGGTGGTGGGTGCCATTGCCGCCGCTGCACCACCCACAGAACAACAAAAGACGATGGAATCACCGGAGGGACCCCATGGCGCAACACATTGACATTGCCCGCGTGGTGCCCGCCCTGGCCGGAGGTGCCGCATGCTGCTGATGCTGTCGCAATGGCTGCAAGGGCTGTCGCCCGAGTTCGGCTTTTTCCGCGTGTTCCAGTACCTCACCTTCCGTGCGGTGATGGCGGCCATGACGGCGCTGCTCATCGGCCTGGTGGCGGGCCCCAAGGTGATCCGCATCCTCACATCGCTCAAGATCGGCCAGCCCATCCGGGGCTACGCCATGCAGTCGCACCTGTCCAAGAGCGGCACGCCCACCATGGGCGGGGTGCTGATCCTGCTGTCGATCGCGATCTCGACCCTGCTGTGGTTTGACCTGTCCAACCGCTTCGTCTGGATCGTGCTCATCGTCACGTTGGGCTTCGGTGCCATTGGATGGGTGGATGACTGGCGCAAGGTGGTCAACAAGGACCCCGAGGGCATGCGCTCGCGCGAGAAGTACTTCTGGCAATCGGTGATCGGCCTGATCGCTGCGCTGTACCTCGCATTCAGCATTTCTGAAAGCTCCAACGCCAAGGTGTGGGAGCTTTTCGTGGCCTGGGTGCAGTCCGGCTTTTCGCTCGACCTGCCCCCCAAGGCCGGGTTGCAGCTGCCGTTCTTCAAGGAGATCAGCTATCCGCTGGGCGTGCTGGGCTTCGTGGTCTTGACCTACCTTGTCATCGTGGGTTCGAGCAACGCGGTGAACCTGACCGACGGCCTGGACGGCCTGGCCATCATGCCCGTGGTGATGGTGGGTTCGGCCCTGGGCGTGTTCGCCTATGTCACCGGCAGCGCGGTGTACTCCAAGTACCTGTTCTTCCCGCACATCCCGGGCTCGGGCGAACTGTTGATCTTCTGCGCGGCCATGGCCGGTGCGGGCCTGGCGTTTTTGTGGTTCAACGCCCACCCTGCGCAGGTGTTCATGGGCGACGTGGGCGCGCTCGCGCTGGGCGGCGCGCTGGGCACCATCGCCGTGATCGTGCGTCAAGAGATTGTGCTGGCCATCATGGGCGGCATCTTTGTGGTCGAGGCCCTGTCTGTGATGCTGCAGGTGACCTGGTTCAAGTACACCAAGAAGCGCTATGGCGAAGGCCGTCGTCTGCTGAAGATGGCGCCGCTGCACCACCATTTTGAAAAGAGCGGCTGGAAGGAAACGCAGGTCGTCGTGCGCTTCTGGATCATCACCATGCTGCTGTGCCTGATTGGCCTGTCCACCCTGAAACTGCGATGAACCCGAACGATCCCTCCACCGTCCCTGGCACTCCGGATGTGCCTGAGGCCACGCCGATCGAGGCGGGGCTGGGGGTGGGCGCGCCCGGTGCTGCAAGCGTCGGGCCCACGCCCGATGGGATGGCGCCGCCCGAGTTGCCCACAACTCCGGCCGCCGAAGCGGATGTAGATGCCAGTGTGGATACGGACATGGGCCAGCCCGAAGAGCCGGCTCTTGAACTGAAGCCTTCTTCCGATACCGAGGCTCCATCGCCCGCCACCGAGGCCCCTGCCGCCACGGCCCCAGCCCCCAGCGCCGCCTGGAACCCTGAGGCCGTGCCTGCCGTCTCGGCGGCCAAGGCCGCTGCCGATTTTGTGGCGCAGATTTTTGCCGAGGTGTCTGCTCCCGAAGGGCCCGCCGCTGCCGAGCCCGATGCCGTGCAAGACGCGGACGTGGGGGAGGAAGCCGCACCCGCGGAACCCCTGGTGAGCGCCGCGGAGGCCATGGCCCAGCTGCTGCAGGGCCAGAACATCCTGATCCTGGGCCTGGGGGCCTCGGGCATGGCCATGGCACGCTGGTGTGTGCGCTGCGGGGCACAGGTCACCGTGGCCGACACCCGCGCCGCCCCACCCCAACTGCCTGCGCTGCAGCAGGAGATGCCCCAGGTCCGCTTTGTGGCAGGCGCCTTTGATGCCAGCTTGGTCGTGGGGCAGAACCTGCAGGCCGTCTACCGCTCGCCCGGGCTGAGTCCACAGCAGGTTGCTCCTGTTTTGGGAGCTGCTGAGGCAAATGGGATGCGCGCAGGGGGCGAATTGAGCTTGTACTCCGATGCGCTGGCCGCGCTGCGCGCCTCGCATGCGTACGCGCCTGCGGTGCTGGCCATCACCGGCACCAACGGCAAGACCACCGTGACCTCGCTCACCGGGCAGCTGGTGGAGCGCGCCGGCAAAAGCGTGGCGGTGGCGGGCAACATCGGCCCCACGCTGCTGGACACGCTGGCCACGCACCTGGATGCGGGCACGCTGCCCGAGGTGTGGGTGCTGGAGCTGTCGAGCTTCCAGCTCGATGGCGTCACCGGTTTCGAGCCCACGGCCGCTACCGTGCTCAACATCACCCAGGATCACCTGGACTGGCACGGCAGCATCGAGGCCTATGCGGCCGCCAAGGCCCGCATCTTCGGCCAGACCGGGCTCATGGTGCTGAACCGCGAAGACAGCGCTGTGATGGGCATGCTGCCCCCGCCCGTCAAGGTCAAGCTGCAAAAGCCCCAGGTGCGTGCCCACATCACCTTTGGTGCCGACATGCCCCGGCGCCCGGGCGACTTCGGCATCGAGGTCGTGAGCGGCATGCCCTGGCTGGTGCGCGCCATGGACGCTGACGAAACCCGCAAGCGCGGCCGCAATGAGGTGGAGGAAGACCTGCACATCCAGCGGCTCATGCCCGCCGATGCGTTGCGCATCCGGGGCCGCCACAACGCCACCAATGCACTCGCTGCACTGGCCCTGGCCTCGGCCACCGGCTGCCCGCTGGCGCCCATGCTGTACGGCCTGCGCGAATACCGGGGTGAACCCCACCGTGTGGAGCCCGTGGCCATCATCCAGGGCGTCGAGTATTTCGACGACAGCAAGGGCACCAACGTGGGCGCCACGGCGGCCGCCCTGGTCGGGCTGGGCGCTGAGCGCCGCCTGGTGGTCATTCTGGGCGGCGAGGGCAAGGGGCAGGACTTTGCACCGCTGGCTGCCCCCGTGGCGCGCTATGCGCGCGCCGTGGTGCTGATCGGCCGCGATGCGCCCCTGATCCGCACCGCGCTGCAGGACACCGGCGTGGCGCTGCTGGACGCCGCCACGCTGCCCGAGGCCGTGGCACTGGCCACCCAGCGCGCCCATGCGGGCGACGCGGTGCTGATGTCGCCCGCCTGTGCCAGTTTTGACATGTTCAAGGACTACGAACACCGTGCCCAGGTTTTCTGCGACACGGTGCGGTCCATGGCCGACGATGCCGGCCAGTCGGCGGAGGGCATGGCATGACCGCACCCGCCAGCAACCTCTTGCAACGCCTGACCGGCTGGTTCGGCGGCCTGCCCGGCAAGGCGGCCGATGTGCTGCCCGTGCGTGTGGGCGGCACCGAATACCGCCAGTCGTCCAGCACGCCCGCGAGTGTGCTGGGCTTTGACCAGACCCTGCTGTGGGTGGTGGTGGCGCTGCTCGCCTGGGGGCTGGTGATGGTGTACTCGGCGTCGATTGCGATGCCGGACAACCCCCGGTTTGCCAACTACTCGCCCACCCATTTCCTCACACGCCACATGATGTATCTGGTGGTAGGTTTTGTGGCGGCGCTGCTGGCGTTCCAGGTGCCCATGGCGCTGTGGGAGCGGGTCGCGCCCTGGCTGTTTGTGGTGGCGCTGCTGCTTTTGGTGGCGGTGCTGATCCCCGGTGTGGGCAAGGTGGTCAATGGGGCGCGGCGCTGGCTGTCCATCGGGCCCATTGGTTTCCAGCCCTCTGAGGTGGCCAAGTTTGCCGTGCTCATCTACGCGGCTGACTACATGGTGCGCAAGATGGAGGTGAAGGAACGCTTCTTCCGCGCCGTGCTGCCCATGGGCGCGGCCGTGGCCATCGTGGGGGTGCTGCTGCTGGCCGAGCCCGACATGGGCGCCTTCATGGTGGTGGCGGTGATCGCCATGGGCATCCTGTTCCTGGGTGGCGTCAATGCCCGCATGTTCTTCCTGATCGCAGGCGTTCTGGTGGGCGCTTTCGCCATCATGATCGCCAGCTCGCCCTGGCGGCGTGAGCGCGTGTTTGCCTACCTCGATCCGTTCAGCGAACAGCACGCGCTGGGCAAGGGCTACCAGCTGTCGCACTCGCTGATCGCCATCGGGCGGGGCGAGATTTTTGGCGTGGGCCTGGGCGGCAGTGTGGAAAAGCTGCACTGGCTGCCAGAGGCCCACACCGACTTCCTGCTGGCCGTGATTGGCGAGGAATTTGGTCTGGTGGGTGTGCTGGCCCTCATCGTGCTGTTCTTCTGGATGATCCGCCGCATCATGCACATCGGCCGCCAGGCGATTGCGCTGGACCGCGTGTTCTCCGGCCTCGTCGCGCAGGGCGTGGCGATCTGGATCGGCTTCCAGGCCTTCATCAACATGGGCGTGAACCTGGGCGCCTTGCCGACCAAGGGGCTCACGCTGCCGCTGATGAGTTTTGGCGGGTCGGCGATCCTGATGAATCTCGTGGCGCTGGCAGTGGTTCTCAGGGTGGACTATGAAAACAAGCTTCTCATGCGCGGAGGCCGCGTATGAGCGCGCAGAAGACCGCCCTCATCATGGCCGGCGGCACCGGCGGCCACATCTTCCCCGGCCTTGCCGTGGCCGAAGAGCTGCGCGCACGTGGCTGGCGCGTGCACTGGCTGGGCGCGCCTGGCAGCATGGAGTCGCGCATCGTGCCGCAGCACGGTTTTGCGCTGGAACTCATCGATTTTTCGGGTGTGCGCGGCAAAGGCATCGCTACGCTGGCCCTGCTGCCGCTGCGCCTGCTGCGCGCGTTCTGGCAGGCGCTGCAGGTGGTGCGCCGCGTCAAGCCCGATGTGGTGGTGGGCCTGGGTGGCTACATCACCTTTCCGGGCGGGATGATGGGCGTGCTGGCGGGCAAGCCCCTGGTGCTGCACGAGCAGAACTCGGTGGCCGGCATGGCCAACAAGGTGCTGGCTGGAGTGGCCGACCGCGTGTTCACCGCCTTTCCCAATGTGTTCAAGCAGGGGCAGTGGGTGGGCAACCCGCTGCGCACCGCCTTCACGCAGCAGCCCGGCCCGGCCGAGCGCTTTGCGGGCCGCAGCGGCCCGCTGCGCCTGCTGGTGGTGGGGGGCAGTCTGGGCGCGCGTGCGCTCAACGAGATCGTGCCGCAGGCCGTGGCGTTGATGCCTGCCGAAAAACGGCCCACCGTGGTCCACCAGAGCGGCGCCACGCAGATCGACGCCTTGCGCGCCAACTATGCGGCGGCCGGGGTCGAGGCCGAATGCACGCCGTTCATCGACGACACGGCCAGCGCGTTTGCCACCGCCGACATCATCGTCTGCCGTGCCGGTGCCAGCACCGTGACCGAAATTGCCGCCGTGGGCGCCGCATCCATCTTTGTGCCCTTCCCCTCGGCCGTGGACGACCACCAGACCACCAACGCGCAGTTCCTCGTGGATGCGGGCGGCGGCTGGCTGGTGCAGCAGCGCGACCTCACGCCCGAAGGGCTGTCGCGGATGCTATTGAATTTAGAGCGCTCCACGTTGGTGGATAGCGCGCAGAAGGCCAAAAACATGCAAAAAATCAACGCCACCCGCGAAGTGGTGACTGCCTGCGAGGAGTTGGCCCAACCATGAAACACGCCATTCGCCACATCCACTTTGTCGGCCTGGGCGGCGCCGGCATGAGCGGCATCGCCGAGGTGCTGTTCAACCTGGGCTACCGCATCTCGGGCTCGGACCTGGCCGACAGTGCCACGCTGCGCCGCCTGCAGGGCCTGGGCATCCAGACCTGCCTGGGCCATGCTGCGGCGCACATCGACGGAGCGGATGCCGTGGTCACGTCCACCGCGGTCACACCCGACAACCCCGAAGTGCTGGCCGCACGCGAGAAGAAGATTCCCGTGGTGCCGCGCGCACTCATGCTGGCCGAGCTGATGCGCCTCAAGCAGGGCATTGCCATTGCGGGCACACACGGCAAGACCACCACCACCAGTCTCGTGACCAGCGTGCTGGCCGAGGCCGGGCTGGACCCGACCTTTGTCATCGGCGGCAAGCTCAACAGCGCGGGCGCCAATGCCAAGCTGGGCAGCGGCGACTACATCGTGGTCGAGGCCGATGAGTCCGACGCGTCGTTCCTGAACCTGCTGCCTGTGATGGCGGTGGTCACCAACATCGACGCCGACCACATGGAGACCTACGGCCACGACTTCGGCCGGCTCAAGGGCGCGTTTGTCGATTTCCTGCACCGCATGCCGTTCTACGGCACGGCCATCCTGTGTGTGGACAGCCCGGCCGTGCGCGACATCCTGCAGAGCGTGACCTGCCCGATCACCAGCTACGGCTTCTCGGAAGACGCCCAGGTGCGCGCCATCAATGTGCGCGCCGAGGCAGGCCAGATGCGCTTCACGGTGCAGCGGCGCAACGGCGTCACGCTGCCCGACATGGAGATCGTGCTCAACCTCGCGGGCGAACACAACGTGCTCAATGCGCTGTCGGCCATTGCCGTGGCGGTGGAGCTGAACATCCCCGACGAAGCCGTGCAGCGCGCGCTGGCAGGCTTCAAGGGCGTGGGCCGGCGCTTCCAGAGCTATGGCGAACTGCCCGCGAAGGACGGCGGTACGTTCACCGTGATCGACGACTATGGCCACCACCCGGTGGAGATGGCCGCCACGCTGGCGGCTGCACGCGGTGCATTCCCGGGGCGCCGCCTGGTGCTGGCCTTTCAGCCGCACCGCTACAGCCGCACGCGCGACTGTTTCGAAGATTTTGTCAAGGTCATCGGCAACGCCGACGCCGTGCTGCTGACCGAAGTGTACGCAGCGGGCGAGGCGCCTGTGGTCGCGGCTGACGGCCGTTCTCTGGCCCGCGCATTGCGCGTGGCGGGCCGGGTGGAGCCCGTGTTCATCGACAACGTGGCCGACCTGCCCCAGGCCATCGCCGACAACGCCAAGGATGGCGACGTGGTGATGTGCATGGGGGCCGGCTCCATCGGTGCAGTGCCGGGCAAGGTGGTAGATTTGCTACAAAATAGTGAGCTTAAAGCGCTGAAGGGGAGAGCGGTATGACCTCTTTTGATTCCAATATTGATGTGAAATCCCTGGGCAAGGTGGCCGTGCTCATGGGCGGCGACTCGGCCGAGCGCGAGGTCTCGCTCATGTCGGGCAGCGGCGTGCTGCAGGCGCTGCGCTCGCGCGGGGTGGATGCCCATGCCTTCGACCCGGCGCAGAACGCGCTGGGCGACCTGAAGCGCGACGGCTATGCGCGCTGCTTCATCGCACTGCATGGTCGCCATGGCGAAGACGGCACGGTGCAGGGCGCGCTCGAACTGCTGGGTATCCCGTACACCGGCCCGGGCGTGATGGCGTCCAGCATCGCCATGGACAAGGTCATGACCAAGCGGGTGTGGCTGGCCGAGGGCCTGCCCACGCCCCGCTACATGTGGCTGGCCCCCGACCGGCAGCAGCGCGAAGTGGTGCGTACCGTACCGGACGAGCTGGGCCTGCCGCTCATCGTCAAACCGCCCCGCGAAGGATCGTCCATCGGCGTGACCAAGGTGCGCGGCTATTCGGACATGCAGGAGGCCGTGCAGCTGTCGGCCCAGTACGACCCCGACGTGTTGTGCGAGGAATTCATTGAGGGTGAAGAAGTCACCTGCCCCGTGCTGGGCCAGGGCGCCGGTGCCCGCGCGTTGCCGGTGATCCGCATCGTGGCGCCTGATGGTGCCTACGACTACCAGAACAAATACTTCACCGACGATGTGAAGTACCAGTGCCCGAGCGGCCTGCCCGAAGCCGAGGAGCGCGAGATCCAGCGCATCGTGCTGGAGGCCTACCGCGCGCTTGGCTGCCGGGGCTGGGGCCGTGCCGACCTGATGATCCGCGCCAGCGACCGCAAGCCTTTCTTGCTGGAGATGAACACCTCGCCGGGCATGACGGGCCACTCGCTTGTGCCCATGTCGGCAAGGGCCTCGGGCATCAGCTACGAAGAACTGTGCCTGCGCATTCTGGCGAGCGCGGCATTGGATACGCCCGCAAGGCCAAAGGCTGTCTGATGACCAGCACCCTGCCCGCACCCCTGGACGTCAAGCTCATGAACCTGACCGCGTCGGTCCTGTTCGTGGGCTTCGCCCTGGCCGTGCTGGCAGCGGGGGCCTGGTGGGTGCTGCGCTATCCGGGCTTTGCGATTGCGCGCATCGTGGTGCAGGGCGAGCTGGTGCACAACAACGCCGTCACGCTGCGGGCCAATGTGGGGCCGCACCTGGTGGGCAACTTCTTCACGGTGGACCTGCGCACCGCCCGCGAGGCCTTCGAGCAGGTTCCCTGGGTGCGCAGCGCCCAGGTGCGCCGTGTGTACCCCGCCAGCCTGCGGGTGGAGCTGCAGGAGCATGACGCTGTGGCGTTCTGGGGGCCGGAATCCGGCTCGGCCATGGTCAACAGCCACGGCGAGGTGTTCGAGGCCAACGTGGGTGATGTCGAGCAGGAGGGATTGCCGCGGCTGCTCGGCCCCCAGGGCTCATCTGCCGAGGCTCTGAAGATGGTGGGGCTGCTGCAGCCCGTTTTCCGGCCGCTGGGGCTGGAGGTGGAAGAGCTGGAGCTCACTGGCCGGGGTGGCTGGCGTGCGCGGCTGGACAGCGATGCCGTGGTGGAGCTGGGCGGTGGCACCCCCGAAGAGGTGGTGCAGCGCACGCAGCGGTTTGCGCGCACGCTGACCCAGGTGGCGGCGCAGTACGGGCGGCGTGTGGATGCGCTGGAGTCGGCCGACTTGCGCCACGCCGGGGGTTATGCGCTGCGGTTGCGGGGTGTCACTACGGTGATCCCGGACGCCGCAGGGGCCGTGGCGGGTGCCACCGGCGGTGTGCGCAGGAGGTGATGCGATGCGGTGCAGCAAGGCAACACAAAGTGCGGGGCAGGCCATCGGGCGGTTGAGCACGCGGTGGGATGGTCAGCGGGACAGAACAGAAAAGGGCAGAGGCTGATATGGCAAGAGAGTACAAAGACGTGGTGGTGGGGCTCGACATCGGCACGGCCAAGGTCATGGCCGTGGTGGCCGAGGTGCTGCCCGGCGGCGAGCTGAAACTGGCTGGCCTGGGCGTGGCGCCCAGCAACGGCCTCAAGCGTGGCGTGGTGGTGAACATCGACGCCACGGTGCAGAGCATCCAGCAGGCGCTGAAAGAAGCCGAGCTGATGGCCGACTGCAAGATCCAGCGCGTGTACACCGGCATCACCGGCAGCCATATCCGGGGGCTCAACTCCAGCGGCATGGTGGCGGTGAAGGACAAGGAAGTCACGTCCGCCGACGTGGCGCGTGTGGTCGAAACCGCCAAGGCCATCAACATCAGCAGCGACCAGCGCCTGCTGCTGGTGGAGCCGCAAGAGTTTGTGATCGACGGGCAGGATGTGAAGGAACCCATCGGCATGAGCGGCATCCGCCTCGAAGCCAAGATCCACATCGTGACCGGCGCACAGAGCGCGGCCGAGAACATCATCAAGTGCGTGCGCCGTTGCGGCCTGGAGGTCGAGCAGCTCATGCTGAACCCGCTGGCCAGCAGCCAGGCCGTGCTGACCGACGACGAGCGCGAACTGGGTGTGGTGGTGGTGGACATCGGCGCGGGCACGACCGACGTGGCCATCTTTACGGGCGGCGCGATTCGCCACACGGCGGTGATCCCGATTGCGGGCGATCTCATCACCAGCGACATCGCCATGGCGCTGCGCACCCCCACCAAGGACGCCGAAGACATCAAGGTCGAAAGCGGCTATGCCAAGCAATTGCTGGCCGACCCAGAAGCTCAAGTGGAAGTGCCGGGTCTGGGCGACCGCAGCCCGCGCATGCTGAGCAAGCAGGCGCTGGCCGGTGTGATTGAGCCGCGCGTGGAAGAAATCTTCTCGCTCGTGCAGCAGGTGGTGCGCGAGTCGGGCTATGAAGAAGTGCTGTCGTCGGGCATCGTGCTCACGGGCGGCAGCTCGGTGATGCCCGGCATGATCGAACTGGGCGAGGACATCTTCCTCAAGCCCGTGCGGCGGGGCATTCCCAAGTATTCCAGCGCGCTGGCGGACATGGTGGCCCAGCCCCGTGCGGCCACGGTCATGGGGCTCTTGGAAGAAGCCCGGCTGGCGCGCCTGCGCGGCTTCAAGGTGGCGCAAAAGAGCGGGTCCATGAAGACTGCGTTCGGGCGCTTTAAAGATTTCATCGTGGGGAATTTCTGACCATGAAATACCCACTCTGGCTGGCGCGAGGGAGTCCCCATCAAACGCCGCGTGAGCGATGGCGATGTACAGGACCGCCACGCTCTCCCGTACCCGGTACCCCAACCCCCATTTGGCAATTGCATACGAATTTAGAAACAGGAGCTCCAAGATGACCATCGAAATGATCGAAGCCGAAGAATTCAACCAGGGCACCCAGATCAAGGTGATCGGCGTGGGCGGCGGCGGCAGCAATGCCGTCGAGCACATGATCTCGCGCAGCGTGCAGGGCGTGGAGTTTGTCAGTGCCAACACCGACGCGCAGGCGCTCACGCGCAGCTCGGCCCACCGGGTCATCCAGCTGGGCAACAGTGGCCTGGGTGCAGGCGGCAAGCCTGAAAAGGCCCGCGATGCCGCCGAAGCCGCAGTGGAAGACATCCGCGACGCCATCTCGGGCGCGCACATGCTGTTCATCACGGCGGGCATGGGCGGTGGCACGGGCACCGGGGCAGCCCCGGTGATCGCGCGCATCGCCAAGGAAATGGGCATCCTGACCGTGGGTGTGGTCACCAAGCCGTTCGACTGGGAAGGCGGCCGCCGCATGAAGAACGCGGACGAAGGCCTGGCTGAGCTGGAAGCCAATGTGGACTCGCTGATCGTGGTGCTCAACGAGAAGCTGCTCGATGTGCTGGGCGACGACATCACCCAGGACGAGGCCTTTGCGCACGCCAACGACGTGCTCAAGAACGCCGTGGGCGGCATCGCTGAAATCATCAACGAGTACGGCCAGGTGAACGTGGACTTCGAAGACGTGCGCACCGTGATGGGCGAGCCCGGCAAGGCCATGATGGGCACGGCCACGGCCAGCGGCCCGGACCGTGCGCGCATCGCCGCCGAGCAGGCCATCGCCTGCCCGCTGCTCGAAGGCATCGACCTGTCGGGCGCCAAGGGCGTGCTGGTGCTGGTCACGGCGAGCAAGGGCAGCCTCAAGCTGTCCGAGTCGCGCCAGGCCATGAACACCATCAACGCCTATGCATCGACCGACGCACATGTGATCTTCGGTGCGGCCTACGACGAAACCCTGGGCGACGAGATCCGCGTGACCGTGGTGGCCACGGGCCTGTCCCGCGCCAATGCACGCCGCCAGCCGATCTCGGTGGTGCAGGGCGGCCTGCGCACGGGCACGGACAACATGGCCTACCAGATGCCCGTGGCGGGCGTGGGCACGATGGGCGGCACCGTGGGCGTGCAAGGTGGTCATGCAGGCAGCGCGCAGGCCGACTACGGCAGCATGTCGGTGCCCAGCGTGTGGCGCACCAACCGCACGCAGGCAGCAGCCCGCGTGGATGCCCTGTCGTCCGGCGGCATGGATGACCTGGAGATCCCGGCCTTCCTGCGCAAGCAAGCCGACTGATTGGTGGGCTGCGGCTCCGGTGCTCCCGGGGCTGAGCAAGCCTCCATCAAAAAACCCTGCCAGCTCACGCTGGCAGGGTTTTTCTTTTGGTGGCGGCGGGATGGATGCGGTGGCTGGCTTTGCGGGGGCGAAGGCACCCGCGCGGCGAAGTCACTGCTTCAGCCGTTCAATATCAGACCTTCAAAAGGATTCCCAGTCGTCGTTGTTGTCTGCCGCAGGTTTGGGGCTGCTGGCCTTGGGCGGCAGGGCCGCTGCCGGTTTGGGCGCCGAGGCTGCGGGGCGCGCTGCCGGGGCTTTGGCCAGGGCCGGGCGGGGCGCGGCGGCACGCACGGCAGGGGCGGTTGCTGGGGGCCGGGGCGCGGGGCGGCTGGCTGGAGCGGGGGCCGCCGTGCTGCCATTCACGCGGAACAGCGCCACCACCTGGGTGAGCTTCATGGCCTGCTCGCGCAGGCTGTCGGCGGCTGCAGCAGACTGCTCCACCAGCGCCGAATTCTGCTGGGTCATCTGGTCCAGCTGGTTCACGGCGGTGTTGACCTGGGCAATGCCCTGGCTCTGCTCGGAAGTGGCCGAGCGGATCTCTCCAATGATGTCCGTCACGCGTTGCACGCTGTCCACGATCTCGGTCATGGTGGCGCCTGCGTTGCCCACCAGTTGCGTGCCCGATGCGACCTTTTCCACAGACGCATCGATCAGGGCCTTGATCTCCTTGGCGGCTGCTGCGCTGCGCTGGGCCAGGCTGCGCACCTCGCTGGCGACCACCGCAAACCCGCGCCCCTGTTCGCCTGCGCGGGCGGCCTCGACGGCGGCGTTGAGCGCCAGGATGTTGGTCTGGAACGCGATGCCGTCGATCACGCCGATGATGTCGCTGATCTTGTTGCTGCTGGCGTTGATGTCCTGCATGGTGGACACCACGCGGGACACGACCTCGCCGCCCCGTGCCGCCACGGCGGCAGCGGATGTCGCCATCTGGTTGGCGGTCTGCGCCGAGTCCGAGGTCTGCTTGACGGTGCTGGTCAGCTCTTCCATGCTGCTGGCCGTGGTCTGCAGGTTGCTGGCCGTGTCTTCGGTGCGGTGGGCCAGATCGTTGTTGCCCTGGGCAATTTCGCCCGACGCCGTGGCAATGCTGTCCGTGGCAGACCGCACTTCGGTGACCAGCTTGCGCAGCGAGGTGACCATGTGGGCCAGGCCGTCGAGCATCGAGCCTGGATGGGAGGTCGGGATCTGCGCATCCAGGTTCCCTTCGGCCACTTCCTGCATGATGGCGATGGCCTCGGTGGGCTCGCCACCGATCTGGCGCAGCACCGAGCGCGACACGATCAGGCCGATGGCTCCCACCACCAGGAACACCACCACCACCAGCGCCAGGCTGGACCACAGGGCCTTTTGCAGCAGGGCATCCACGTCATCGGTGTACAGGCCCGAGCCCACCATCCAGTTCCATCCGTCCACCCGCACGATGTACTGCAGCTTGGGCACGGCCGTGGTCTGGCCGGGGCGAGCAAACATGGTGGGCACAAACGCCTTGCCATCCTTGCTGCTGCGCATGCCGTTCACAAGCAGGCCGATGATGTCCACGCCCGATCCGTCCTTGACCTTGCCCAGCATGTCCTGCCCATCCCATTCGGGCTTGAAGGGGTGCATCACCCCCACGCCTTCGGTGGTCCAGATATAGAAGTACTCGGTCTTGCCCTCGGGGCCACCGTAGCGCGCCAGGCGCAGGGCCTCCTTGGCGGCCTTCTGGGCTTCCTCCTGCGGCATGGCGCCGCTGGCAGCCTTGGCCTGGTAGGCCGCCACGATGCTGTGGGCGGACTGGACGGCCGTGGTCAGCAGGTCTTTGCGCGATTCACTGATGAGCCGGCGCTCCTGCAGCAGGGACATGATGGCCATGATCAGCAGCGCAGCAAGTGCGGTGCCGATCATGAGCATGATTTTCATTTTGAAGCTGAGCTTGCTCATGGTGTGCTTTCTCCGGTGGGGCGGCGTCTGTCGGTCTCTGTAGGCTGTCACTTTGTATTTGCAGGGTGCGCCGGGGCGCTGCCGCCAGAGGATTGTGCGGCGAAGGCCGGGCCGGGCGCAGTAGGTGAAAACGCTGCGGTAGCTCTACCTACCCGGCATGCGCGAGCGCGCAAAACCTCAGTGTGTGCGGGGCAGGGGGGCAGAAACTAAAATGCGCGGATGCTCCAGCAACGCACCCTCAAGACATTGACCCGCGCCGTCGGCGTCGGACTGCACAGCGGCCAGCGGGTCGAACTGACGCTGCGCCCGGCCCAGCCGGACACCGGCATCGTCTTCCGCCGGGTGGACCTGCCCCAGCCCGTGGACATTCCGATCCGGGCCGAGGCCGTCACGGACACGCGGCTGGCCTCCACCATCGCGGTGGGCAACGCCAAGGTGCACACGGTGGAGCACCTGATGTCGGCCTGCGCGGGCCTGGGGCTCGACAACCTGTATGTGGACATCACGGCCGAAGAAGTGCCCATCCTGGACGGGTCGTCGGCCTCCTTCGTGTTCCTGCTGCAAAGCGCCGGGGTGGAGCTGCAGAACGCCCCCAAGCGTTTTATCCGCGTCACCCAGCCCGTGGAGGTGCGCGAGGGTGAAGGCGCCAATGCCAAGTGGGCGCGCCTCACGCCGTACCACGGCTACAAGCTCAGCTTTGAAATCGACTTTGACCACCCGGCCGTGGATTCCACCGGCCAGCGTGTGGAGTTTGACCTGGGCAAGGGCAACTACAGCCGCGACATCGCCCGCGCGCGCACCTTCGGCTTCACACGCGATGTGGAAATGATGCGCTCCAACGGCCTGGCGCTGGGCGGCGGGCTGGACAACGCCATCGTGATGGACGACTACAAGGTGCTCAACAGCGACGGCCTGCGTTATGACGACGAGTTCGTGAAGCACAAGATCCTGGACGCCATGGGCGATCTGTACCTCATTGGCAAGCCCCTGCTGGCGGCCTACAGCGCGTTCCGGTCGGGACATGCCATGAACAACCTGCTGCTGCGCGAGCTGCTGGCCCAGCGCGATGCCTGGGAGGTGGTCACCTTCGAGGACGAACGCCAGGCCCCCACCGGTTTTGCGCAGCCCGTGCGCGCCTGGTAGTGCTGCGATGCTGATCTTCCGCTGGCTGGCCATGCTGCTGCTTCTGGCGGCGGCCGTGTCGTTTGCGTTTTATGCCGGTACCGGGCAGGCGCGTTACAAGCGCCTGGGGTTGGTCATCCTCAAATGGACGGTGATTGCGACCGTCTTCTTCTTTGCGGTGATCTTCATTGGCCGCCTGGCCTGATCCCCTGATGCGGGTGCATTGCCACCCCGGTTTTCCTCTGCCCTATACTCGCGCCTGCTCCGGGGTGTGCTGATGCGCTGAGATGCAAGGGTCCTGAAGGAATTCAGGCGAGCTTGCGAACCCGACGAACTTGATCCGGTTCATACCGGCGGAAGAAGAGCCGACCTCCTTGTCCCGTGCCCGCAGTTTTTGCTGGCACGCCATGCCCCAGGCGCTGCCGTACCTGGGGGGCGCACAGGTCCGTTCCGGAGCAGACCCCACCGCCACCGGAACCAGGAGACCTGCCCATGAACGCCCCCGATCCCCACGCCAAGCTCGCCGCCCCTGAAAAGTTTGCCGAGCTGCTGGCACGCACACGCGAACCCTTTCCTGCATCGCGCAAGGCCTATATCCCCGGCCAGTTGCACACCGACCTGCGTGTGCCCGTGCGCGACATCGCGCTCACCAACGGCGAGCTGGTCAGCGTGTACGACACCTCCGGCCCTTACACCGACCCTGAAGCCGTGATCGATGTGCGCCAGGGCCTGGCCAGTGTGCGCGGCGGTTGGATCACCGGCCGTGGCGACGTGGAGCACTACGAAGGCCGTGCCCCCGTGGCGCTGGACGATGGCCAGAAGAGCGAAGACGCCGCCCGCCTGGCCCAGCTGCGCGCCGAGGCTGCCGCCCTGCAGCGCAAGCCCCTGCGCGCCAAGGCCGGTGCCAACGTCACGCAGATGCACTACGCCAAGAAGGGCATCATCACCCCCGAGATGGAATACGTGGCCATCCGCGAAAACGGCAAGCGCGAATGGATGGAGCAGTACATGGCCGATGCAGGCCGTGAGCAGCGCCTGATGGGCAACCCCATGGGTGCGAGCATCCCGCGCATCATCACCCCCGAATTCGTGCGCGACGAAGTGGCCCGGGGCCGCGCCATCATCCCCGCCAACATCAACCACCCCGAGGTGGAGCCGATGGCGATTGGCCGCAACTTCCTGGTCAAGATCAACGCCAACATCGGCAACTCGGCTGTCACGTCCAGCATTGAAGAGGAAGTGGAAAAGCTCGTGTGGGCGATCCGCTGGGGTGCCGACAACGTGATGGACCTGTCCACCGGCAAAAACATCCACACCACACGCGACTGGATCGTGCGCAACTCGCCGGTGCCGATTGGCACGGTGCCGATCTACCAGGCGCTCGAAAAGGTGGGCGGCGTGGCCGAAGACCTGACCTGGGAAATCTTCCGCGACACGCTGATCGAGCAGGCCGAGCAGGGTGTGGACTACTTCACCATCCATGCTGGCGTGCGCCTGGCCTACATCCACCTCACGGCGCAGCGGCGCACGGGCATCGTCTCGCGCGGCGGCTCCATCATGGCCAAGTGGTGCATGGCACACCACCGCGAGAGCTTCCTGTATGAGCACTTCGAGGACATCTGCGACATCATGAAGGCGTACGACGTGTCGTTCAGCCTGGGCGATGGCCTGCGCCCCGGCTGCGCATCGGACGCCAATGACGAAGCGCAATTTGCCGAGCTGCACACGCTGGGCGAGCTGACCCAGGTGGCCTGGAAGCACGACGTGCAGACCATGATCGAAGGTCCCGGCCATGTGCCCATGCACATGATCCAGGCCAACATGACCGAGCAGCTCAAGACCTGCCACGAAGCACCGTTCTACACCCTGGGCCCGTTGACCATCGACATCGCACCGGGCTACGACCACATTGCGTCCGCCATCGGCGCGGCCATGATCGGCTGGATGGGCACGGCCATGCTCTGCTACGTGACGCCCAAGGAGCACCTGGGCCTGCCCGACCGTGACGATGTGAAGCAAGGCATCATTGCCTACAAGATCGCCGCGCACGCGGCCGACGTGGCCAAGGGGCACCCGGGCGCCCGCTCGCGTGACGACGCGCTGAGCCAGGCGCGCTTCGACTTCCGCTGGCAGGACCAGTTCAACCTGGGCCTGGACCCCGAGACGGCCAAGGAGTACCACGACGAAACCCTGCCCAAGGACTCGGCCAAGGTGGCGCATTTCTGCTCCATGTGCGGGCCCAAGTTCTGCTCGATGAAGATCACGCAGGAAGTGCGCGACTTTGCAAAGCAGAAGGGCGTGGCAGAGGCCGATGCGCTGGCCCAGGGCATGGAGTCCAAGGCGGCGGAGTTTCAGCGCGGCGGCGGCGAACTCTACATTCCCCTCAAGCCCGTCTGAACGGCCGGATAAGAGCGGCTACTGGCCCCGTGGTTTCCCTACAAAAGGGCCATGGGGCCGTGCTTACCCTGTGCGGCGGGGGCGGCGGCTGGGCCTATATTTCCCCCAACGTCCGGCCCAGAAGGCCGGTTGGTGGGTGTGGCACCAAATTTGCTATGCTGGGTAGTCTGTTAAAAATTGTAAGGAAGAGCCATGAATGCTCTCGGCCGCTTCTCCATCCGCACGCGTCTCTATTTCGGAACCGTCTTTTCCCTGATTCTTCTGGTCGTCATTGGTGCGATGGGTTATGTGGCCCTGGACCGCACGCGTGGCACGCTGCAGGTGCTGTTCTCCGAGCGGGTGCAGACGCTGACCGACATGTCCGAGCTGCGCACTACCCTGGGTGACCTGCGCCGGACCGAAAAAGACATCATCATCAATTTCAACAACTCGGTCGAGGTGTCTGCCCTGCGCGAGTCCTGGGCCAAGACCCTGGCTTCGCTGCGCAAGAGCCTGGCCGAGGTGCGGCAGGTGCAGTCGGGCGACGCGGCGTTTGTGGCCTCCATCGACAAGTCGCTGGACGAGATCAAGCAGTACGAAACCGGCATCTCCCCCATCTTCGAGAAGATCGAGGGTGCGCAGCTGGACGGTGCCGGCGGCGGGGCCTATGCCGACCGCCTCAAGGTGCACATGGAGGCCACCGACAAGCTGTTCTCCAGCCTGGCCAGCTCGGCCCGCACGCAGATGGACGAGGCCCGCGCGGGCGTCGAGTCGCGCACCTCCACCATGTCGGCGCTGATCGGCATCGGGCTGGTGCTGGGGCTGGCGGTGCTGATCCCGCTCACCTTCTTCAGCGTACGCTCCATCACCAAGTCGCTGGGCCAAGCCCAGGAACTGGCCGAACGCATCGCCAGCGGCGATCTGTCGCGCGATGTGGCGCCCATGAACCAGGACGAGGTGGGCCAGCTGGTGGGTGCCATGGGCCGCATGCAGGATGCGTTGCGCAGCCTGGTGCGCGAAGTGCAGGATGCTGCGGGCAACATCTCCACGGCCAGCTCCGAGATCGCCAGCGGCAACCACGACCTGAGCCACCGTACCGAGCAGACGGCCGCCAACCTCGAAGAAACCGCCTCGTCGATGGAAGTGCTGACCAGCACGGTGCAGCAAAGCGCCCAGTCGTCGCGCCAGGCGAGCGACTTCGCCTCGTCGGCCGCCGAAGTGGCCGCGCGCGGCGGCGCCGTGGTGTCGCAAGTGGTGACCACCATGGACCAGATCACCACCAGCTCGCGCAAGATTGCCGACATCACGGGCGTGATCGACTCCATCGCGTTTCAGACCAACATCCTCGCGCTCAACGCCGCCGTGGAGGCCGCACGCGCGGGTGAGCAGGGCCGCGGTTTTGCGGTGGTGGCCAGCGAAGTGCGCAACCTCGCGCAGCGCAGCGCCGAGGCGGCCAAGGAGATCAAGGGCCTGATCGGTTCGTCGGTGGAGCGGGTGGAAGACGGCTCGCGCCTGGTGAGCCAGGCGGGCCAGACCATGACCGAGATCGTGAGCAGCGTGCGCCGCGTGTCGGACATCATTGCCGAGATCACCGCCTCGTCGGCCGAGCAAAGCGACAACATCGGCCAGATCAGCCAGTCGGTCACCCAGCTTGACCAGATGACGCAGCAGAACGCGGCGCTGGTGGAGGAGTCCACGGCCGCGTCCGAATCCCTCCGAGAGCAGGCGCACCACCTGACCAATGCGGTCAGCCAGTTCAAGCTGCAGGATGGCGTGGTCTCGGCGTATGCCGCGCCCGCACCGGTGGCATCGCCCGCCCCCGCCGTGGCCCAGGTGGCCCGCCGATCAGCGCTGCGGATCCGGTAACTGCGGATTCTTCAGGCTTCTTAGGCCGTCTGCGCGCGGCCAGTATGTCTCAACTGCTATTAAATATATAGCAATTCGGTTCTGCACAGATTCCGCTTCAATCCCGCGTCACCCGCAGCACTTCTTCGCGGCTGGTGATGCCCGCTGCGATCAGGCGCTCGCCGTCCTCCCGCATCAGGGCCATGCCATCGGCCATAGCCGCAGTGCGGATGTCGGCTTCGGACGCCTGGTTGTGGATCTGTGCGCGAATGGCGTCGTTGGTCACCAGCAGCTCGAACACGCCCGTGCGGCCCGCGTAGCCCGTGTGGCCGCAGGCATCGCAGCCCGCACCGTGGCAGTGGGTGCAGTATTTGCGCACCAGCCGCTGGGCCAGCACGCCCAGCAAGGAAGACGACAGCAGGAAGGGCTCCACGCCCATGTCGGTCAGGCGCGTGACGGCGCTGGCCGCGTCGTTGGTGTGCAGCGTGGCCAGCACCAGGTGGCCGGTGAGCGAGGCCTGGATGGCGATCTGCGCGGTCTCGAAGTCGCGGATTTCGCCAATCATGATGATGTCCGGGTCCTGCCGCAGGATGGCGCGCAGGGCCTTGGCAAACGTCAGGTCGATCTTGCTGTTGACCTGCGTCTGGCCCACGCCAGGCAGCTCATATTCGATGGGGTCTTCCACCGTCATGATGTTGTTGCGCGTGGCGTCCAGGCGCCCCAGGCCCGCATACAGCGTGGTCGTCTTGCCCGAACCCGTGGGCCCGGTCACCAGGATGATGCCGTGTGGCTGGCTGATCAGCCCCTCGAAGCGCTGCAGCGTGTCACCCTGCATGCCCACGGATTCCAGGCTGAGCTTGCTTTCGCTTTTGTCCAGCAGGCGCAGCACCGCGCGTTCGCCATGGGCGCTGGGCAGGGTGGACACGCGCACGTCGATGGCGCGGGTGCCCAGGCGCAGGCTGATGCGGCCGTCTTGCGGCAGGCGTTTTTCCGAGATATCGAGGTCGGCCATGATCTTCAGGCGCGAGATCAGGGCCGCGTGCAGTGCGCGGTTGGGTTGCACCACCTCGCGCAGCGTGCCGTCCACCCGAAAGCGCACGCTCGAATGCCGCTCGTAGGGTTCGATGTGGATGTCGCTTGCGCCGTCGCGCGCCGCCTGCGTGAGCAGCGCGTTGAGCATGCGGATGATGGGCGCATCGCCCGCCGACTCCAGCAAGTCCTCGACAGCGGGCAGCTCCTGCATCATGCGCGAGAGGTCGGCATCGCTCTCGACCTCGCTGACCACCGTGGCGGCGCTCGATTCGCTGTGCGAGTAGGCCGCGCTGATGCGCTGGGCCAGGCCGGGGGCATCGAGCGGCAGCAACTGCTGCACGGGGTGCTTGCGCAGCACCTCGGACAGCGCACCCGCGTCGGGGCTCGGGCCATGCCACAGCACAAGCTGGTGGCCGTCATCCTCCAGCAGCAGCTGGGCCGTGCGGGCAAAGGCGTAGGGCAGGGGGTGGCGCATGGTCGTCGGTCTGCCTGCTTATTGCTGCGGCTGGGGCGCCACCGGGGGGGCGGGCTTGGCGGCGGGTGCGGGCAACGGCGGCAGCACGGGGGCGCCCGACACGGTGCCCATCATCAGGCTGGGTGCAGGCTGCGTGTTCTGCTGCAGTGCGCGGATGGCGTCGTAGCGGTCCACCACCAGTGCATCGCTGGTGGCGGTGTCACGCACCACAATGGGGCGCAGGAAGATCATCAGGTTGGTTTTGTTGCGCTTGCGGTTCTCGCTCTTGAACAGGTTGCCCACCACGGGCAAATCACCCATCAGGGGCACCTTGTCCTCGCCCTGCGAGTAGGTGTCCTCCAGCAGACCGCCAATCACGATGATGCTGCCGTCATCCACCAGCACGTTGGATTCGACCGAGCGTTTGCTGGTGCTGGGGCCGTTGGCATTGTTGCGCGTGGAGTCGTCAATCTTGGAGATCTCCTGGTAGATCGCCATCTTCACCGTGCCGTTCTCGCCGATCTGCGGGCGCACCTTGAGCATCAGGCCCACGTCCTTGCGCTCGACCGTGGTGAAGGGGTTCACGGTGCTGCTGCCGGTGGAGTTGGCGTAAGAGCCGGTCACAAACGGCACGTTGTTGCCGATGAGAATGCGGGCCTCTTCGTTGTCCAGCGTCATGATGTTGGGGGTGGACAGCACGTTGGCGTCGCCGCTGTTCTGCAGGAAGTTGGCCAGCGCGCCCAGGTAGTACTGGCCGTTGATGCGCGGCGCCAATGCCACGTTCATGCCCGCGCCCAGGCCGGTGGCAGCCGTGGCGATGCTGGTGGCGCTGCCGGACGCTAACGCGGCTGTCAGCCCAATGATGTTGGAGCCTGCCGCGCCAGAGTTGGTGCCGATCACGCCAATGGTGCCGTCGCCCTGCTTGCCCAGGATGCCCTGCCACTGGATGCCGAACTGTGCCACCTTGTTGGCAGCGACCTCGACGATCAGGCTCTCCACCAGCACCTGCGCGCGCCGGCCATCGAGCTTGTCGATCACGGCGCGCAGCTGGCGGTACAGCGGCTCGGGGGCCGTGATGATGAGCGAATTGGTGGTGGGGTCGGCCTGGATCTGCCCACCGGTGGAGGGCTGGTTGTTGTTGGTGGCGCTGGTGCCCATGGCGCTGCTGCCAGACCCGAGCCCGCTGTTGCTGCCGGAGCCCGACAGGCCGCTGCCCGTGGACAGCATGTTGCCGCTGCTGCCCCCGCCGCTCAGCCCCGTGCTGGGGGCCGCTGCCGGGCTGGCGCCGCCACCGGCCCCGGTGGGGCTACCCGTGCCCATGGCCGCCATGGCGGCGCGCAGGGTGGTGGCGAGCTTGGTGGCATCGGCGTTCTTGAGGTAGACCACATGGATGTTGCCGCTGGCGGCGCTGCTGCCGGGGGCGGGCGGCTGGTCCAGCCGGTCCACCAGGGCGCGCACCTGGGCCACGCGGGCCGGGTTGGCCGCGCGCAGGATGAGCGAGTTGCTGCGCGGCTCGGCGATCAGCGTGGTCTTGAACGAGGTGTCGGCCTGGCCGGGAGTGGCGGCGGGCGCACTGCCACCGTCGATCAGGCGGGCCACCAGGGGCGCCATGTCGGCGGCGATGGCGTTGCGCAGCGGAATCACTTCCACGTCGCTGGCGTTGGAGACATCCATGGCTGCCACGATGCGCGCCAGGCGCTGCAGGTTGTCGGCGTAGTCGGTGATCACCAGCGAGTTGTTGCCGGGGTTCACGTTGATGGTGTTGTTGGGGCTGATGAGTGGGCGCAGCACCGGCACCAGGTTGGCCGCGTTCTCGAAGTTGAGCTTGAAGATCTGCGTGACGATCTGCCCACCGCTGGGCGCGTTGCCGCTGCTGCCCTGCACCACGCTCACGTTGCCGCCTTGCAGCTTGGCGTCGGCCTCGGGCACCACCTTGTACAGGCCTGCGGCCTCGACCACCGTGAAGCCCTGCAGGCGCAGCGCGGCCAGGAACTGCTGGAACGCAGCCGCGGGGGTGACGGCGCGTTCGGTCACCAGGTTGAGCTGGCCTTTCACGCGCGGGTCCACCACCACGTTGCGGCCGGTGATGGTGGCCATGGTGCGCGCCACGGCCTCGATCTCGGCGTTGGCGAAGTTCAGCGTGACGGGTTCGCTCGGGCGCACGCTGCCAGTGCGGGTGTCGATCGCGGTTTGGGCAAAAATTTGGCCGCTACCGCCTGCTAGTAAAGCACTTGCAGCTATTGTTTTGAGAGCAAAACGCAGGCGTGGAGACAACAAGGAGGTCATAGATTCAACCCACGGTAATGATGGAGCGCGCGCCATTGCGCCGTCCGATGATGTTCAGAAGATTCGACAGGGCGGCCTCGCGCTCGGGGGCGGCGCTGGCCTCGCCCGCAAACCGCAGGCGTTGGCCCACCCACTGGCCCGTGCCGCTGAGCTGCAGCGCGCCGTCCAGGGTGCTGAGCGTGAGGGTCGGCGCTTCGCCGCCTTGCAGGGCCAGCCGGTAGCTGCCCATGGGGCGCAGTGTGGACAGGCGCGACGACATGGCGCGTGCATCCAGCTGCGCCTGGCCAGACAGCACCATGCGGCCCGCTGCCCAGCGCAGGGCAAGCGCCTGGGTCTGCAGGGCCAGCTGGCCCTGGGGCTGCAGCGTGTTCCAGGGGGTGCCCAGGCCCGCCAGCAGCGCGGCCGGCCACTGGCTCTGGCCGTCGGCCACCTTCAGGGTCATGCCCGCCCAGCTGGCCTGCACCCGGGCCTGCAAGGGGGCGGGGGTGCAGCAGGCGGCGTGCAGCTGCACGCGCAGGCCATCGAAGTTGGGGCGCAGCTGCCAGTCCACGCGGCCGGGCAGGGCGGCGCTGTCGCGGCTGGCGGCGCCACCGGTCAGCACCAGCTGGGCCGAGCCGGTCCAGACCGTGCCGCGCGCCTGCAGCAGCTGCACCTGCCCCTGGGTGGCGCGTGCCACGCCGTTGGCCAGCCAGTGCGCGGGCGCAAACGCGATCACGGCGGGCAGCACCCCGGCCATGGCGCCCACCAGGGCCCAGCCCCAGGCGGGGCGGGGGGCGGCGGCCGTGGCTGTGCGGCCTCGGGGGCTGCGGTGCGTGCGGGGAGATCGGTTCACTGTTGCGGGGCGGTTCAAGGGGCTCACCGGGTTCACCGGTTGGGTGCCGTGGGCAGGGCCAGCACCAGGGTGCCGTCCCAGCGGGGCATGGCCACCACGGGGCGGCCCAGGGTGACCGGGGTTTGGCCTGCGGGCGTGGCGGCGGTGGCGCTGCGGGTCAGGCGGGCCTCGACGGGGGTGGCGCGGGCATTGCTGCGAGCCTGGGCCAGCCACTGCGCCAGCGCATCGGCCGATGCGCCTTTGAGGGTGATGGTGGCGCGGTCACCCACCACATTGAGCTGGGCTGTGGTGCCCAGGCGCTGCGTGAGGGCCGCTCGCAAGGCGCCGACGGTATCGCCAGGGCTGGTGGCGGGCGCGGCCTGCAGCTGCTGGGCTTCGGCCTGCAGACTGAGCATGCGCTGCAACTGGGCGTCGAGCGCCGTGTGGCGAGCAGGGGCGGCGCGCAGGGTGGCCAGCGCCGGGGCCACGGCCACCCACCACAGCAGGGCCAGGCCCACCAGGGCGGCGGCGGCCAGCACCAGGTTCTGTTCACGGGGGGCCAGCGCGTGCCAGCGGGCTTTCAGTGCCGACTCTGGGATGGGGGGGGTCATGGGCTCACCTCGGTGCGCAGCAGCAGGCTGCCGTCATCCAGCCGCGCCCGGTAGCCCGCAGCCTGCAGGCGGGCCGAGAGCGCGCTTTCTTCGTCAGGGGCCAGCGTCACGCCGCGCAGGCGCAGCTCGCCGGGGGTGTATTCGATGCTGGTGGGCAGGCGGCCGTCGGGCAGTGCGGCCCCGGCAGCGGCGAGCAGGGGCTCCAGGTCGCGGGCCGACACGCTGCCTGCCGCCTGCCGCAGCTGGGCCAGTTCGCGCTCCATCTGCACGGGGGCATCGACCACCACCTGCACCTTGGGGAAGGTCTGGGTGAGTGCTGCCCGCACGGCGGCCTGTTTGGCGGCCAGCGCCTGGCGCTCTTGCCAGGCCCAGGCATTCAGGCCCACCAGGTGGGCCACCACCAGCAGCCCCACGCCCCAGCGCGCGGCGCGCCATTGGGGCGCGTTCAGCAGCGCGCTCAGTGCGCTGCCCGCCTTGCGCAGGGCCCGGGTGCGGCCGGTGCTGGCCAGGTCGAACTGGGCCAGGTCCCAGTCGCCCCGGGCGGCATCCAGGGCGCGCTGGCTGGCAGTGTGCAGCGCCACGCGCTGGCCCAGCGTGCGTTCAGCCAAGGCGGCCACGGCGGGTTCGGCGCGCACGGGAAGCGTGTTGCCATCTTGTTCAGCTGTGGCGCTGGCCATGGGCGCCCCCGCGCGGGCCAGTGTCAGAGCCATGGGGGTCAGGGGCAACACGGCCACGCCCTGGTCGGTGCCCTGGCCGGAGAGCACCACAAAGGCTTCTTCCGGGGTGCCCAGCGCACAGAGCTCGGGGCCGCCGCTGGCCGTGGGGCCGGGGGCAAACTCAGGCACCACGCGGGACACGCGGCGGCCTGCGGCCTCCAGTGCCTGCAGGTTCTCGCGCAGCCAGGCCCGGTCGCACACGGCCACCCACACGGGCTCGCCGCCCTGGGCCAGGCCGTGGGCGCCGGGCTGCAATGCAAAGTGCAGCTGGGTGGCATCGTCGAGCAGGCGGTCTTCGAGCAGGCCTTCGAGCACCGAGCGCAGCCGGGGTGTCTGCTGGCCCGCGCCCAGGGGCACACCGGCGGGCATCTGCACCCGCTGCCACGACAGCGCACGGGCGGGTACCACGGCCACCACCTCGCCCCCGGGGCGGGTAGGCTCGGGCAGCAGAGCGGCGGGCGCAGTGGCGTGGCGAAGGGCGGTGTGGCCGTCTGCCGTCAGCGTGTAGCTGTACTCGGTGGCGGGGCCCGGACGGACCGGCGGCAGGAAAAGGATGAGGGTGCTCATGGGCAGGTTTTGCGGGCCATTTTAGGGGGCGGACTTGACACTGGCAGCCAGTCGCTGCGCGGGTGTCGCCAATGTGCTGCAGCTCATCGCGACGGCGGCGCCGTGGCCAGGGCGTTTTCGCGGTCAGACGCGCCCCGCTCGCGCCACAGTGTGGTCACGTCGATGCCTTGTTTGCGCACCAGCGAGCGTTCGTCCACCATCGCATCGCCCAGGCGCAGGCGGCCGCGCACTTCAAAGTAGGACGAGGCCACGGCAAGGCTGCCGTCGGGGATGTCGATGCTGGCACCCACCAGGTCGCGCACCTCACTGAGGGTGCGGAAATGGCGGGCCTCGCGCGCCTGCACCATCTTCTGCGCGGTGGCGCTGTCCATCCCGTCGATGGCGGCCATCAGCACGTCGATGTCGGCGGTGTTCAGGTTGACCGGCGTGCGCACCGGCAGCAGGGTCACATGGGGGGCCAGGACGGCCACGGTGGCCGGGCTCAGGCCCAGCCACGTCAGCTGGCTGATGGTGGGGGGCAGCAGCGGCGCGGTATTGCCGTCGCTGCCCACGCCCGCCTGCGCCCGGCGCAGGCCGTCCACCAGCCGCGTGAGCTGCTGCGGGGGCAGGCCCAGGCGTTCGAACAGGCGGGTGAACTGCCGCAGCGCCACGGCCTGCACCTGCCCGCCCTCGGCCAGGTTGGTGATGTTCAGGCGGCCCTGCATGTCGGTGATCTGGCCCGACAGAAACGCCTCGGTGGTGTCGGTGCTGGCGTCATCGACCTGGCTCACGTTGTTTTCGGCGGCCAGAAAGGTGGACAGCCGGGCTTCCTCCAGCGGCACGGCCCAGGGCTCGGCCAGGTGGTCTGCGCCGCCCGAGCGCCCGTCTTCGCGCAGGATCAGGCGCGACCAGTCGAGTGCGCCAATCAGGATCCAGGTGGACTGCACCCGGCCTCGCTCGGCCGTCTCGACCTCCACCGCGCGCCACTGCTGCCACATGGCGGCGGCGGCGAACGTGGCCACCAGGGTGACGGTGAGCATGGCGGCGAGCAGCGCGGCACCGCGCGCCCTGTGCCTGTGCAATGGGCGCTGCAACAGCGAGTGCCACCGTGGAGCTGGCTTTGCAAGGCCACGGGTGGCGTCCCCTTGGGGGGATGCGGCGCAGCCGCTCAGGGGGGGACTCACGATCTGCCTCCCCCCAGCACCGGGTTGACCCAGTCGCGCGTGAGCTGGCCCGCCAGCGCCTGGCCGGGCGGCAGCGTGATCTGCAGGCGCACGCCGTCGGGGACCGCCGCCGAGCTGTCGCCCGGCGTGGTGCCGGTGCTGGACAGCGGATTGGACCAGGCGCCGCCCCGGTAATAGAAGATTTGCCAGTTTTCAAGCGGCAGCAGCGCCACTTCGTAGCGCCGTTCGGCATCACCCGGTGTGCGCGCCCATTGGGCCGCCTGCTGCCAGGCCTGTTGCCAGTCTGCGCGGGTGCGCACCGGAGGCGACTGCCAGCGCAGCCACTGGCCGCCCGTGTTGGTATTGCGGCGGGTCCAGGCCACCACCAGCGCGCCCTCGTCGGGCACGGCACTGCTGCGGCGCGTGAGGCGCAGCACCTGGCCGTCCCAGTCCAGCGGTGTGGTGTTGGCGATGGGCATCAGCGCATCCAGGTCGGTGCCCCACTGGCCCAGGGCGGCCTGCAGCACCAGCATCTCATCGGCCCGCTGGCGTGTGATCTCCTGCGCCCGCACCATGCCATCGAGCCCGCGCCAGCTCAGGATGGCCAGCAGGCTCATCACGGCAATCGCCAGCAGCAGCTCGACCAGGGTGAAGCCGCGCGGGGCCGTGCCCCCACTGCCGAGGCGCCGGCGCGAGGCCTGAGCAACTGGCGCGGCCCAGGCCAGCGGACGCCGCGCAAGGGCCGCCCCGCCGCGCTGGCGGCGTCCCCCTGCCCGCATTGCGCAGCAATGCGAGAGCGGGGGGAAGGCCCGCAGGGCCTCAGGGGGGTGTTCCATCAATACCTTCCGATGATGGTGGAGATGCGAAGGATGGAGTTCTCGCCATCCAGCACCTGGGCGTCGATGCGCCGGAAGCTCGGGTTGGGCGTGGGGCGCACGACGGTCAGCACCTGCAGCTGGCGCCCGGCCTGCTCGCAGGGCTGGGTGCTGTCGCCCACGCTGGGCATCTGGCGCGAGAGCCTTGCGCGCACCAGCTCGTTCTCGGCGCAGAGCTGGGCCAGCACGATGTCGGATTGCCGCAGCGCATTGCGCGTGAGTGCCGAGGTGGCCTGCAGGCCCGCCATGAGCGCAATGGCCACGATGGCCAGCGCCACCAGCACTTCCACCAGCGTGAAACCGCGGTGTCGGATGTGAAGGCGGTGGGCGGTCACTGCACCGCGTCCACAGAAAACGGGCGCACGCCATCGGTGGCGATGCGCAAGACCCGCTCAGGGTGCGCCTGGTGGGTGATCAGCACCTGCTGCGGACCAATCAGGGGCTCGGGCCCCAGCTGCAGCACGGCCGGGCCGCGCACGGTGGTGCCGCTGTCCAGCCACTGGTTGGGCAGCGCCGCCTGGGCGCTGGGCGGCAGGCCTTCGAACCGGAACCCCTGGGGCAGAGCGCGCCAGCGCACGGGCAGGCCCCCGGCGCGCGACTGCGCGCGTGCGGATTCGAGCAGCGCAGCCAGCCGCGCGGCCTCGCGCTCCAGCTGCGTCTGCCCGCTGTCGCGCATGGCCAGGCCCGCACCGGCGGTGGCCAGCGCGACGATGCTGAGGACCACCAGCAGCTCTAACAGGGTGAAGCCGCGTGAATGGTTCATGGGCCGGTGCGGCGCTTGGTTGCAATGGTCACGGCGTTTCTAGAAGGCGTGCGGCCGCAGCGCCGGGCCGCCCCAAGCAAGGCCCGGCCCCCTCGGGGGGCAGGGAGCGACACGCAGTGCGCGACCGTGGGGGCCATTTATTGCCAGCTGCCGATATCGGCGTCCTTGCCTTCGCCGCCCGATTGGCCGTCGGCGCCGAACGACATCACGTCGATCTCGCCCTTGATGCCGGGGTTCAGATACTGGTAAGGGCGGCCCCAGGGGTCGTTGGGCAGCTTTTCCAGGTACAGCTTCCAGTTGCCGGGCACCGGGGCGGCGCTGGGCTTGATGACCAGCGACTGCAGGCCTTGCTCGGCCGTGGGGTAGCGCTGGTTGTCCAGGCGGTAGAGCTTGAGCGCCTGCATGATGTTGGTGATGTCGGTGCGCGCGGCCGTCACGCGGGCGTCGTCGGCGCGCTCGAGCACGTTGGGCACGATCAGGGCGGCCAGCACGCCGATGATGACGAGCACCACCATCAGCTCGATGAGGGTGAAGCCCCGGGCCACGGTACGGGCCAGGCGGCGGGGGGCGGAGCGCACGAGGAGGGGGAGGGAAGTGTTCACTGCAGGCGATCTCTCGGTGGGTCGAATCGCGTGAATCATAATCGCCGCATGGTGACCAATTCGTACAGCAAATGGGGCGTCCGTCTGGGCACGCTGGGGCTCTGGGCCGTGGCCGGTGCCAGTGTGGTGTTCTGGGGGCTGCGCTTGTCGGCGCCTTCCGCCTCTGCGGTGGGTCCGGCGGTGGCGCAAGCCCCTGTGGTGCCCGATGCCCAGGCCCTGGCGCGTTTGCTGGGCGCCCAGCCGTCGGTGCCGGGCGCCGCGCCTGTGGCGCCCGTGGCCTCAGCGGCCAGCCGCTTCACGCTGATCGGGGTGCTGTCGGGGCGCAGCAGCGGCGGCGGGGCGGCCCTGATCGCGGTGGATGGCAAACCCGCCAAGCCCTTCCGTGTGGGGGCTGCGGTGGATGAGGGTCTGGTGCTGCAGGCGCTGGGCCCCCGGCAGGCACAGCTGGGCGGCCAGATGGGTGGGCCCGCCACGCTGACGCTGGACATGCCGCTCAAGAACTGAGCCCGCTTTTGAGGCCTGGCACTGGCGCCTGGTGGTGAGCCTGGGCTCAGGCCAGATCCCGCACTTCCCATTCGCCCCAGCCTGGGGCTGCCACGGGCCAGTTGTCTGGCCGGGGCATCACGCCTTCGCCATGCTGCTGCAGCCAGGCCACGCAGCGCGCCACGCCTGCGTGGGTGATCCACACGACATCAGCCCCGGCATGCTGGGCGCTCCAGTGGCGGGCCGCCTGCAGCGCCAGCGCCACCCGGCCGAGCATGTGGGACAGGGGCTCGCCGCCGCCGGGCGCGTGGTGGGCGAAGTCTTCCGTCCAGGCATCGATGTCGCCTTTGGCGAGGGTGTTCCAGGCCCGGCCCTCCCAGGCGCCAAAGTCCATTTCGCGCAGCCGGACGTCAGGAATCGGCGCCAAATCGGGCCTTTCCGCTCTCAGGGATTGCCCCAGCTGCTCACATCTTTGTAGCGTTGAGCAAAACACCCCTGGCGCTGGGGGCAGGGCGGCGGCCAGGCGCCGCGCGGCGGCCTGGGTGGCGGCCGGGTCGGCGGGCATATCCAGCGCGCCATAGCAGGTGCCCGGGGCCACCTGGGGGGCGGCATGGCGCACCAGCCACAGGCGGGCGCCCGGTGCGTGGGGCGTCATGCCCAGCGCAGGGCGAGCGCCGCGCCCAGGTAGAAGCCGATTTCGCTCACCTGCTGGGTGGCGCCCAGGCAATCGCCGGTAAAGCCCTGCAGGCGCCGTGCAAACCAGTGTGCCATCCACGCGGCGGCTGCTGCGCTCAATGTGACGGATGCTATTAAGAAGATAGCTGATTGGGCATGCCAGACAAGCGCTAGCGGCACAAAACACCATGCAACGGCTGTGGCGAGGGCGCCGCTCGAGATCTGGTCGGCCAGCGGTTTGCTTTTGGAGCGTGCCGTGTCGCCCACATGCGGCAGGCTGCGCACGATGAACAGCGGCCACAGCCGCGACAGCACATGCGCGCCGACCAGGGCCGACAACGCGACGGCCAGGCTGTGCGCACCCAGCAATGCGAGCAGGCTGAGTTTGGACAACAGGGCCAGCACCAGCGCCATGGCGCCGAAGGCTCCGATGCGCGAGTCTTTCATGATGTCGAGCGCACGTTCGCGCTGGGCGCTGCCGCCCAGGCCGTCGGCCACGTCGGCCAGGCCGTCTTCATGGAAACCGCCTGTCATGAGCACGGTGGCCACGGTGCTGAGCACGGCGGCCACGGCCGGGGCAAAGGAGTTGGGGGCCAGCGCCCAGTGCAGGCCGCCATACACCCCCGCCGCCAGCAGGGCCGCGAGCCAGCCGATGCCGGGGAAGTGCGCGGCGCTGGCGCGCAGCATGGCGGGGCTGTAGCCCACCCAGTCCGCCAACCGCCCGGTGACGGGAATGCGGGTGAAGAACTGCACGGCCAGCAGGTAGTGGCGCAGGGCTTGCATGGCGTGCGGTAGGTGGGTTGGGGTTTGCTTCTGTTTTGATAGCTATCAACGCCCTTGTATCAGGCGGTGACGACCATTTTGAGCATTATTTTGAGCGCAGGAACAGCCGGTAGGCCGGGTTGAGCGTCTCTTCCACATAGGGGTAGCCCAGCGTGGCCAGGAAGGCGTCGAAGGTGGCGGTGTCTTCGGGTGGCACCTGCATGCCCACGAGGATGCGGCCGTAGTCTGCGCCCTGGTTGCGGTAGTGGAACAGGCTGATGTTCCAGGTGGGTTGCATCAGGCTCAGGAACTTGAGGAGCGCGCCGGGCCGTTCGGGGAAGGTGAAGCGCATCAGGCGTTCGTCCTGCGCCAGCGCCGAGTGGCCGCCCACGAGGTGGCGCAGATGTTCCTTGGCCAGTTCGTCGTGCGTCAGGTCCAGCGCTTCGAAGCCGTGGCGGCCGAAGTTCTTGGCGATCTTTTCCGATTCGCCCTTGCCATTGGTCGTCAGGCCCACAAACACATGTGCCTGGGCGGCATCGCTGATGCGGTAGTTGAACTCGGTCACATTGCGCGGGCCACCGGGCAGGCCGCCCACCACCTCGCAAAAGCGGCGGAAGCTGCCGCGCTCTTCGGGGATGGTGACGGCGAACAGGGCTTCGCGCTCTTCGCCCACCTCGGCGCGTTCCGCCACAAAGCGCAGGCGGTCGAAGTTCATGTTGGCGCCGCAGAGGATGGCGGCGTAGGTCTCGCCCTTGGTTTTGTTCTTGGCCACATATTGTTTGATGGCGGCCACGGCCAAGGCGCCTGCGGGCTCGACGATGCTGCGCGTGTCCACAAAGATGTCCTTGATGGCGGCACAGACGGCGTCGGTGTCCACCGTCACGAATTCATCCACCAGGCCCTGGGCCACGCGAAAGGTTTCCTCGCCCACCAGCTTGACGGCCGTGCCGTCGGAGAACAGGCCCACGTCGGGCAGCGTGACGCGCTGGTGGGCGTTGACGGACTGGATCATCGCGTCCGAGTCGTTCATCTGCACGCCGATCACCTTGATCTCGGGCCGCACGGCCTTGATGTAGTTGGCCACGCCGGACACCAGGCCGCCGCCTCCTATGGCGACGAACACCGCGTCGAGCTGGTTGCTGCCCAGGCTTTGCAGTTGGCGCAGGATTTCCATGGCGATGGTGCCCTGGCCCGCGATGACCAGCGGGTCGTCAAAGGGGTGCACAAAGGTCAGGCCCTGTTCCTTCTGCAGGCGGGCGGCGTGGTCGTAGGCGTCGGAATAGCTCTCGCCGTGCAGCACCACATCGCCACCCAGGGTTTTGACGGCATCCACCTTGAGCTGGGGCGTGGTGGTGGGCATGACAACCACGGCGCGCGTGCCCAGCTTGTGGGCGCTCATGGCCACGCCCTGGGCATGGTTGCCGGCCGAGGCGCAGATCACGCCGCGCTGGAGCTGCTCAGACGTGAGGTGCGCCATCTTGTTGTAGGCGCCGCGCAGCTTGAAGCTGAACACGGGCTGCTGGTCCTCACGTTTCAAAAGCACCTTGTTGTGCAGGCGGCGGCTGAGGCTCTTGGCGGGTTCCAGGGCCGACTCCACCGCCACGTCGTACACGCGGGCGGTCAGGATCTTCTTGAGGTAGTCGGCGGGGGTGAGGTTCTGGGTCATGGCAGGGCAGGTGGGGCCGCCACGGGGCAGCGGCGGGGCCCACATCATAGGGGGTCGTTTTTCGTGGGCCGATTTGCCGGCGGGGCCCGCCACACGACCGGTTCAGCCAAAAAAAAGCCCCGGGCCGTGAGGCCTGGGGCTAATCCATCCTTTGAGGAGATGGAGGAGACAATCGGTGCAGGGCAAGTGCCGGGTTCCGGGCTTCTTGCCGTCTGCCGCTTCTTTTCCGTTCGAAAGCGGCAGCGCTTGGGCGAAGTTTAGCGCGAGTCTTGTTGCGATGCAGCAAAATTCGCATCAAATTCTTTTCGTTTCGGTTTTCCGTGCGAAAAAAACCACGTGTCACACAGGAGAAACACAAATGGAATGCACAGTCAGTTGGACCGGCGGAGCGGGCACCCGCTCGGGCATGGGGTTTGTAGCCGAAACCGGCAGCGGCCATGTTTTGGCCATGGACGGCGCCCCGGATGCGGCCAACCCTGCCAATGGCGGGCAGAACCTGGCGCCCCGGCCCATGGAAACCGTGCTGGCGGGCACGGGCGGCTGCACGGCCTATGACGTGGTGCTGATCCTCAAGCGCGGCCGCCATGATGTGCGTGGCTGCAGCGTCAAGCTGACCACCGAGCGCGCCCAGGCCGACCCCAAGGTGTTTACCAAGATCCACATGCACTTCACAGTGACCGGCAAGGGCATTCCGGCGGCGGCCGTGGAGCGCGCCATTGCCATGAGCCACGACAAATACTGCTCGGCCAGCATCATGCTGGGGAAAACGGCGGACATCACCACCGGGTTCGAGGTGCTGGAGGCCTGAGGCCTGCCGGGGCGGTGAAGTCCCGGAAGCTGCTGCTCAGAGGTAATGGGCGGTGGTGGTCATGACCTTGGCCGCCGCCTTCATGGCCAGGCGCGCCGGCGCGGGCAGTTCCAGCGCGCCGGATGCACGGGCCTGTGCGGCGTGTCGTTCCTCGTCGTCTTTCATGCGTGCCACCACAGCCCGGGAGGCGAGGTCCCGCACAGGAAGCCGGTCCAGGTGACTTTGCAGGTGGGCGGCCACCTGGTTTTCCGTTTCCACCACAAACCCCAGGCTGGCCCGGTCACTGACTTTGGCCGCCGCCAGGCCCAGGGCAAATGCGCCCGCAAACCACAGGGGGTTGAGCAGGCTGGGCCTGGCTTCGAGTGCGTCCAGCCGCTGCCGGGTCCAGGCCAGATGGTCGGTTTCTTCGCGCGCCGCCTCTTGCAGGTGCGCGCGCAAGGCGGGGTCACGGGTCACGGCGGCCTGTGCGGTGTAAAGCGCCTGTGCGCACACCTCGCCCACGTGGTTCACGCGCATCAGGGCGCCGGCAAGCCGCTTTTCTGCGGGCTCCAGCGCGGCTTCTGCCATACCGTGGGCGGGCGTCTTTTCGGCCGCACGGGGTGAGGCAAAAAGGGTGCGCAGCGCGCTGTCTGCAGCTGTAAAAAAAGCGTCCATGGAGAGCTTGGGGTGCGAAGGTGTGTCGAAACACAAATTGCACCTTGATACAAAAAATCAATGTGCGGGGCACGGGAGTTGCATGGCCAAAGGCGATTCTGCCCCCATGCACTGGAATGTTGCAACACTGCAACGGAATTTCCCTTTCGGGGCGATTGTGGGTGAATTCCTTTGCGAAACCCGGCCGGGTCTGGTGCAATAAGAGCAACTTCCCCACCAGGAGGTTGGCCCGGGAAACCGGCGGGACTGTGCAGGTGCTTTCACCATAGACCCCCCGTACCGGAGCCCGATGTTTAACCTTGGAGTAACTCGCAATGAAAAAATCCCTGATTGCCCTGGCTGTGCTGGCTGCTTCCGGCGCTGCAATGGCTCAATCTTCCGTGACCCTGTTCGGCGTGGTTGACGCAACCTATGCCTACGGTTCCGGCAGCGTCTCTAACAAGTCGCAACTGACGAACTCCGGCTACAACAGCAGCCGTCTGGGTTTCCGTGGCGTTGAAGATCTGGGTGGCGGTCTGTCCGCTTCGTTCTGGCTCGAAGCTGGCGTGAACAACGACAACGGCACCGGCGGCGTTACCAACACCAACAACCAAGCAGCTACCAGCACCGGCGGCGGCCTGACTTTCAACCGTCGTTCGACGGTCAGCCTGAACGGCGGCTTCGGTGAAGTGCGTCTGGGCCGTGATTACACCCCCCAATTCTGGAACCTGACCGTGTTCGATCCGTTCGGCACGAACGGCGTGGGCACGACCCAAACCCTGAACTCCAGCCTGGGTGGCCCTACCACCGTTCGCGCTTCGAACGCTATTGGCTACTTCCTGCCTGGCAACCTGGGCGGCTTCTACGGTCAAGCCCAGTACTACATGGGTGAGAACAACAGCGGCACGCCTAACAAGAAGGACGGCAACGGCCTGGCTCTGCGCGCTGGCTATGCCAACGGCCCTATCAACGCCGCTATCGCCTTCTCCGAAACCAAGTTCCTGACTGGCAACATCAAGTCCTGGAACCTGGGTGGTCAGTACGATCTGGGCGTGGCCAAGATCATGGCTCACTACAGCAACGACGACATCAAGAACGGCAACGAAGGCACTGGCTTCCTGATCGGTGGTCTGATCCCCGTGGGCGCTGGCGAAGTTCGTCTGGCTTACTCCACGTACAAGATCGACACCGTGGGTGCTGATCCCCGTTCGAACAAGATCGCTCTGGGCTACGTGCACAACCTGTCCAAGCGCACCGCTCTGTACACCACGTTCGCTCGCGTGAGCAACAAGAACGGCGCTGCTCAAGCTCTGAACGGTTCCGTGACTGCTGCAAACCGCAACTCGACCGGTTACGACTTCGGTATCCGTCACAGCTTCTAATATCTACGCTGGCTTATGCCAGTGGTCGATACAAAAGCGAAAAAGCCGCCTTCGGGCGGCTTTTTTTTGCTTGTGCGGATCCTGCGATTGGGGTTGCTGGTTTTGGGTATTGTTTATTTACGGTGACCGACGTGTGAATCGCTGTTGGGTGTGGCGCTGCTAATGCTGTGTGATGAATTCTGATGGTGTGGAGGTGGTAGTTCCTCGATCCCTGCTGTTTGGGTTTGTAGATGGTGCAGAGCGCTGGAGGCAAGGTTGGGAAAGCTCTGGTGCTTCGAGCGCCACATGAGGGATGTTGGTCCTGTGTTGCTGCGGGTTGTGGTCCCTTGTAACCCTATTTCAGCTGCAATCTCTTTGGGGTAAAGGATGTCAGCCGATTGGCACCATCCTTGCATGGGATGCTTGCCGAAAGCAGCGTGGATTGGCCCTTCGGTGTACCCGGGATTCAGGGATTTCCCGTTGGCTATAGAGCAATCATTACTGCATAGTAAAACTTTTATTCAAGAGGGTTCCATGAAACTCAAATACAGTCTTTTGTCGGTGGCTGCAGCTGCCGCGCTGTTGTGTGCACCTGTGGTGCATGCCAAGCCCTTCAAATGGGCGAGCCAGGGAGAAATCGCCACGTGGGATATCCACTCTCAAAACAATGCCCTGCAAAATGGCATTCACGCCAACGTGTATGAGAGCCTGGTTTACTACAACAGCAAGACATTTGAGGTGGAGCCTGTGTTGGCAACCGCCTGGAAGGAAGTCAGCCCCACGCAGGTGCGTTTTACCTTGCGTCAGGGTGTCAAGTTCCATGATGGTTCCACGCTGACCACGGACGATGCCGTGTATTCGATCCAGCGTGCCATGGCCAAGACCTCGAACTTCACGCCTTATGTCCAGGGCATCAGCAAGGTCGCCAAGGTCGATGCCCAGACTTTCGATGTGATCCTGTCGGCCCCCAATCCGGTGCTGCTGCGCCAGATGACCGAGCTGCGCATCATGAGCAAGGCATGGGCAGAAAAGAACAAGTCGGTCGAGCCCAAGGACATCAAGGGCACGGACGAAAATTTTGCGCATCGCAATGCCATGGGCACGGGGCCCTACACGCTGGAATCGTGGCAGCCCGATGTGAAGATGGTGTTCAAGCGCAACCCCAACTGGTGGGGCAAGATGGACGGGAATGTGACCGAGATCGTCTACACGCCCATCAAGTCGGCTGCCACACGCATTGCGGCGCTGCTGTCGGGCGAAGTGGACATGGTGCTGGATCCCACGCCCCAGGATCTGGGCCGCCTGCGCGCCAGCCCTGACCTCAAGGTGATTGACGGTGTGGAAAACCGCACCATCTTCCTCGGCATGGACCAGTTCCGTGAAGAACTCCCGGGCTCCAACATCAAGGGCAAGAATCCGCTCAAGGACGTGCGCGTGCGCAAGGCGCTGTACCAGGCCATTGATGCGGAAACGATCTCGCGCAACATCATGCGCGGCCTGGGCAAGCCGACGGGAACCCTGGTGTCGCCCCAGGTGGCGGGTTACACCGAAGCGGTGGGCAAGCGTTTCCCCTACAGCGTGGAAGCCTCCAAGAAGCTGCTGGCCGAAGCGGGCTACCCCGATGGTTTTGAAGTGGACTTTGCCTGCCCCAACAACCGCTACATCAACGATGAAGCCATCTGCCAGGCCGTGACCGCCATGTGGTCGCGCGTGGGGGTCAAGGCCAAGCTGCGCACGCTGCCGCTGGTGAACTACTTCCCGATGATCCAGCGCTACGAAGCCAGCATCTACATGCTGGGCTGGGGCGTGCCGACCTTCGACGCGCTGTACAGCCTGCAGTCGCTGGTGCGCACTGTGGGCCAGGGTGGCGACGGCAACTACAACGTGGGCCGCTACAGCAACCAGCGCATGGACTACCTGGTGGATCGCATCAAGGCGGAAACCGATGCGCCCGTGCGCTCGCGCATGTTGACCGAAGCGCTGCAGTTGTCCAACGACACGGTGTCTCACATTCCGCTGCATGACCAGGTGATCCCATGGGCCATGAAGAAGAACGTGGAACTGGTCCACCGTGCCGATAACCGCGTGGACATGCGTACGGTCAAGGTGAACTGATCTCCCTCAGCCTGAAGAGAGCAAGGGCCCTGTGGTCCTTGCTCTTTTTTGACTTAGATTGAAGACGTTTCGCCCACCGGCGCCCTGGCCATCAAAAGTGGCTGCGGCGCTCCTATCGAACACTCACTCGACTTTCCGATGCTTGCCTTTATATTGCGCCGCCTGATCCAGGCTGTGATTGTCATGATCACGGTGGCCTTCATCTCCTTCATGCTGTTCCAGTATGTGGGAGATCCCGTGGTGTTCCTGCTGGGCCAGGATGCCACCCCTGAACAGATCCGTGAGCTGCGCGCCTCACTCGGTCTGGACAAACCCTTCTTTGTGCAGTTTGGCCACTTCCTGGTGAACGCAGCCCAAGGCGAATTCGGCCTGAGCCTGCGCCAGGGCGCGAAGGTCTCGCGACTGATCGCGGAGCGGTTTCCCGCCACGCTGGAGCTGGCCCTGGTGGCTGCCTTCCTGGCCTTGGTGATTGGCGTGCCCATGGGGGTGTATGCCGCCCTCAAGCGCGGCACCTTCACCAGCCAGCTGTTCATGACCATCTCCCTGCTGGGCGTGTCGCTGCCCACCTTCCTGATTGGCATCCTGCTGATCCTGGTGTTTGCGGTCACCCTGGGCTGGTTCCCCAGCTTTGGACGTGGTGAAGTGGTGCAGATGGGGTGGTGGAGCACAGGCCTGCTCAAGGCCAAGGGCTGGCACCACATCATCCTGCCGGCCGTCACCTTGGCGATCTTCCAGCTCACGCTGATCATGCGGCTGGTGCGGGCTGAAATGCTGGAGGTGCTGCGCACCGACTACATCAAGTTTGCGCGCGCACGGGGCCTGTCCAACCGGGCGATCCACTTCGGCCATGCGCTCAAGAACACGCTGGTGCCTGTGATGACCATCACCGGCCTCCAGCTTGGTGGCCTGATCGCGTTTGCCATCATCACCGAGACCGTGTTCCAGTGGCCGGGCATGGGCCTGCTGTTCATCCAGGCCGTGACCTTTGCCGACATCCCTGTGATGGCCGCCTACCTCTGCCTGATTGCCCTGATTTTTGTGGTCATCAATCTGGTGGTGGATCTGTTGTACTTTGCGGTGGACCCCCGCCTGCGCGTGGGCAAGGCGGGAGGCCACTAGAGATGAAGCTCCCCCTGAGTCGCTTCGCGCCTTCCCCCTCTCTCGCATTGCGTTGCAATGCGGGAGGGGGACGCCCCCAGCGCGGCGGGGCGGCCCTTGCGCGGGGGCGCTGGCCTGGGCCGCGCCAGTTTCACGCATTGTGGGTTGCGTGCAGCTCTGTGGACTACTGAAATGCAGTCGCTTCGATACAAAGCGGGTGGACGGGCGTTTGCACATATCGCCCAGTTCCATCCCGAGCTGACGGCATTGCGGCGTGATCTGCACGCCCACCCCGAGCTGGGGTTCGAGGAGGTCTACACCAGCAAACGCGTCAAGGAAGCCTTGGCGCTCTGCGGTGTGGACGAGATCCACGAGGGCATCGGGCGCACCGGTGTGGTGGGTGTGATCCGGGGGCGCAGCACGTCCAGCGGCAGCATGGTCGGCCTGCGCGCCGATATGGATGCGTTGCCTCTGGCCGAGCACAACGACTTCTCCTGGAAGTCGTGCAAACCCGGCCTGATGCATGGTTGTGGCCATGATGGCCACACTGCCATGCTGGTGGGCGCTGCGCGCTATCTTGCGGAGACCCGCAATTTCGACGGCACGGCCGTGCTGGTGTTCCAGCCCGGCGAAGAAGGTTTTGCGGGTGCCCGCGTGATGATGGAAGACGGCCTGTTTGACCGCTTCCCGGTGCAGTCCATCTATGCCATGCACAACTGGCCTGCGATGAAGCCTGGCACGGTGGGCATCAACTCGGGCCCCATGATGGCGGCTGCGGATCGCTTCACCATCGAGATCACCGGTCGCGGCGGCCATGGCGCCCACGCTTACCAGACCGTGGACGTGATGGTCGTGGCGGCCCACATCATCACGGCGGCGCAGACCATCGTGTCGCGCAATGTGCGCCCCATCGAAAGCGCTGTGGTCAGCATCTGTGCCGCGCAGGCGGGCGATCTGGGGGCCTTCAGTGTGCTGCCGGGTTCTGCCACGCTGGTGGGCACGGTGCGTACGTTCGATCCTGTGGTGCAGGAGATGGTGGAAAAGCGCCTCAAGGAGCTGTGCAATGCCATCGCCCTGGGCTTTGGCGCGACGGCCACCGTGCACTACGAACGCATCTACCCGGCCACCATCAACAGCGAAAGCGAAGCCCTCTTTGCCGGTGATGTTGCCGAATCGCTGCTGGGCGCCGACCACGTCGTGCGTGACCTGGAACCCAGCATGGGCGCCGAGGATTTCGCCTTCATGCTCCAGACCCGCCCCGGCGCCTACCTGCGCCTGGGTCAGGGCACGGGGGCCAGCGGCAGTGCGCTGCACAACAGCCGCTATGACTTCAACGACGACATCCTGCCGTTGGGCTCTGCATTGCATGCGAGCCTGATCGAGCAATCGATGCCACTGGCCATGCCCTGAGAGCGCGCCTCTCGTTTCTCCACGCAACGCCACACCCCATCCCCTTGGATGTCCCCCTTTCGTATCCTTTTTTTCACGAGGAGATTCCGATGAAATTCCAGAAGAAAGTTGCCCTTGCCACCTTGTTTGCCGCCATGGCGACGGCCAGCCTGGTTGCCAATGCGCAGACCATCCGGGTTGCCAACCAGGGCGACTCGCTGTCGATGGACCCGCACTCGCTCAACGAGTCGCTGCAGCTGAGCGTGACCGGCAACGTGTACGAGCCCCTGGTCGGCCGGAACAAGGACCTGAGCCTGGCGCCCGCGCTGGCCACGTCCTGGAAGCAGACTTCGCCCACCGTCTGGCGCTTCGAGTTGCGCAAGGGCGTGCAATTCCATGACGGCACGCCGTTCACCGCCGACGACGTGGTGTTCAGCTTCGCGCGCACCCAGGTGGAAGGCTCGGACATGAAGAGCTACACCAACGACTTCAAGGAAGTGCGCAAGATCGACGACCACACGGTCGAGATCGAAACCAAGACCCCGTTCCCCATCCTGCCCGACGTGATCTCGCTCGTGTACATGATGAGCAAGAAATGGTGCGAGACCAACCAGGCCCTGGGTCCGGTGGACCGCCGCAAGGGCATCGAGAACGCGGCCTCGTTCCGGGCCAACGGCACGGGCCCCTTCCGCCTGCGTGAGCGCCAGCCCAACGTGCGCTCGGTGTTCACCCGCAACGGTACCTACTGGGGCAAGATCGAAGGCAACGCCACCGAAGTCGTGTTCACCCCCATCGGCAACGATGCCACGCGCGTGGCGGCCCTGCTGTCGGGCGAGGTGGATGTGATGGAGCCCGTGCCCGTGCAGGACATCGACCGCGTGAACGGCGGCGCCAACACCCGCGCCATCACCGGCCCCGAGCTGCGCACCATCTTCCTGGGCATGGACCAGAAGCGCGACGAGCTGCTGTACTCCAACGTCAAGGGCAAGAACCCCTTCAAGGACAAGCGCGTGCGCCAGGCCTTCTACCAGGCCATCGACATCGAAGGCATCAAGCGCACGGTGATGCGCGGCGCTTCCAACCCCTCGGCCCTGCTGGTCGGCCCCGGCATCAACGGCTTCCAGCCCGATGCCAAGCGCCTGCCCTACGACGTGGAAGCCGCCAAGAAGCTGCTGGCCGAAGCGGGCTACCCCAACGGCTTTGAAGTGGCCATGAACTGCCCGAACGACCGCTACGTGAACGACGGCCGCATCTGCCAGACCGTGGCCGCCAACCTCTCGCGCATCAACGTCAAGGTCAACCTGCAGGCCGAAACCAAGGGTACCTACTTCCCCAAGATCCTGCGCCGCGACACCAGCTTCTACATGCTGGGCTGGACCCCCGCCACCTACGACTCGCACAACGCCCTGAATGCGCTGGTGCGCTGCGTGGACGACAAGGGGGCGGGCCAGTTCAATCTGGGTTCGTACTGCAACCCCAAGGTGGACGAGCTGACCCTCAAGATCCAGTCCGAGACCGACAAGGCCAAGCGCAACGCCATGATCAAGGAAGCGTTTGACCTGCATGCTGCCGATGTGGGCCACATCCCGCTGCACCAGCAGGCCCTGGCCTGGGGCGTGAACAAGAACGTCAAGCTGGTGCAGCTGGCGGACAACTTCATGCCCTTCAAGTGGATGAGCATCAACAAGTAAGTCTGTCCGCAAAGATCGAAGAGAAGAAAGAGAGAACAACCGGTTCTCTTGAAAGTTCGCACCACCGCCCGGCTGCTACCCGGGCCAGGCGGTGGTGTTTGTTTACTGGTTCCCACAATGAAAACAACCCTTGCCCGCTGGCTTGACAGCGATGTCGGCTACAGCTTTCGCACATCGCCCATGGCGATGGTCGCTGCCGCGATTGCGCTGATCTGTGTGTTCTGTTCGGTGTTTGCCGGATGGGTCGCCCCCCACAACCCCTTTGATCTGGCCACGCTGGAGCTGAGCGACGCCCGTCTGCCTCCCGCCTGGAGCGAAATGGGCACCTGGAAGTACCCCCTGGGTACCGACGACCAGGGCCGCGACATCCTGTCCGCGCTGATCTATGGCGCCCGCATCTCCCTCGTCGTGGGCCTGGCCTCCGTGGTGCTGTCGGTGCTGGTGGGCGTGGCTTTCGGCCTGCTGGCTGGCTTCAAGGGTGGCTGGATCGATGGCCTGCTCATGCGCCTGTGCGACGTGATGCTGTCCTTCCCCGCCATCCTGGTGGCCCTGCTGATCGCTGGCGTGGGCCGCGCGCTGTTTCCCAACGCGCACGAGTCCCTGGCCTTTGGCGTGCTGATCATCTCCATCTCGCTCACCGGCTGGGTGCAATATGCGCGCACGGTGCGTGGCTCCACGCTGGTGGAGCGCAACAAGGAATACGTGCAGGCCGCCCGCGTCACCGGGGTATCGCCCCTGCGCATCATGCGCAAGCATGTGCTGCCCAACGTGATGGGCCCGGTGCTGGTGCTGGCCACCATCCAGGTGGCCACAGCCATCATCACCGAAGCCACGCTGTCCTTCCTGGGCGTGGGCGCACCGCCCACCTCGCCCTCGCTGGGCACGTTGATCCGCATCGGCAATGACTACCTGTTCTCGGGCGAATGGTGGATCACCGTGTTCCCTGGCGCCATGCTGGTGCTGATTGCCCTGTCGGTGAACCTGCTGGGCGACTGGCTGCGCGACGCGCTCAATCCACGCCTGCGTTGAACAAGAAAAACAAGAAAAGCGACATTCCCATGAGTCTTCTCGAAGTCAAAAACCTCGTTGTTGAATTTCCTGGCCGCCGCGGTACCCTGCGCGCCCTGGACGACATTTCCTTTTCCATTGCACCCGGCGAGATCCTGGGCGTGGTGGGAGAGTCCGGTGCGGGCAAATCCCTCACCGGCGCGGCCATCATTGGCCTGCTGGAGCCGCCAGGCCGCGTGGCCTCGGGCCAGATCCTGCTGGAAGGCCAGCGCATCGACAACCTCGGCAACGAGGAAATGCGCCACATCCGTGGCCGCCGCATCGGCGCGATCTTCCAGGACCCGCTGACCTCGCTGAACCCGCTGTACACCGTGGGCCGCCAGCTCACCGAGACCATCCTGGCCCACCTGCCGGTCACTCCCGCCGAGGCGCGCCAGCGGGCCATTGCACTGCTCAAGGACACCGGCATTCCGGCGGCCGAGGAGCGCATCGACCACTACCCGCACCAGTTCTCCGGCGGCATGCGCCAGCGGGTGGTGATTGCCCTGGCCCTGGCCGCCGAGCCCAAGCTCATCGTGGCCGACGAGCCCACCACGGCGCTCGACGTATCCATCCAGGCGCAGATCATCACGCTGCTGAAAAACATCTGCAAATCGCGCGGCGCGGCCGTGATGCTGATCACCCACGACATGGGCGTGATCGCCGAGACCTGCGACCGCGTGGCCGTGCTGTACGCCGGGCGTGTGGCCGAGATCGGCCCGGTGCACGACGTGATCAACAAGCCCTCGCACCCCTACACCAGCGGCCTCATGGCCTCCATCCCCGACATGGAGCAGGACCGCGAGCGCCTGAACCAGATCGACGGCGCCATGCCGCGCCTGAATGCCATCCCCAAGGGCTGCGCCTACAACCCCCGCTGCCCCAACACCTTTGACCGTTGCATGACCGAACGCCCTGAACTGATGCCAGCGGGCTCCACCCGTGCCGCCTGCTGGCTGCACGCCGGTGCGTCCACGACCGCCAATACCGCCACGAAAGCCAGGGTGAACGCATGAGCGCCGCTACCACCACCACTGCGGCATCCGCACCCGCCAAGAGCAAGGCCCTGGTCCAGGCCCATGACCTGGCCAAGACCTTCGACGTCTCCGCCCCCTGGCTCAACCGCGTGATCGAGCGCAAGCCGCGCACCCTGCTGCACGCTGTGGACGGCGTGAGTTTCGAGATCGAGAAGGGCAAGACCCTGGCCCTGGTGGGCGAGTCCGGCTGCGGCAAAAGCACTGTGGCCCGCCTGCTGGTGGGCCTGTACGAGCCCACACGCGGCGGCCTCACGTTCGACAACCAGGACGCCCATGCGGCCTTCAAGGGCAACGACGCCCGCGCCATGCGCCGCCGCATCCAGATGATCTTCCAGGACCCGTACGCGAGCCTGAACCCGCGCTGGCTGGTGGAAGACATCATCGGCGAGCCGCTGCGCGAGCATGGCCTCATCACCGACAAGGCCGAACTCAAGGCCCGCGTGGGTGAGCTGCTCAAGTCCGTGGGCCTGTCGCCACTCGACATGGTCAAGTACCCGCACCAGTTCTCCGGCGGCCAGCGCCAGCGCATCTCCATTGCGCGCGCCCTGGCCACCGAGCCCGAGTTCCTCGTGTGCGACGAGCCCACCTCGGCGCTCGACGTGTCGGTGCAGGCCCAGGTGCTCAACATCATGAAGGACCTGCAGCGCGAGCGGCAGCTCACCTACCTGTTCATCAGCCACAACCTGGCCGTGGTGCGCCACGTGAGCGACCAGGTCGGCGTGATGTACCTGGGCCGCCTGGTGGAGCTGGCCGACAAGCACCAGCTGTTCAACAGCCCGCGCCACCCCTACACGCGCATGCTGCTCGATGCCATCCCCAAGATGCACGACACGGGCAAAGCGCGCACCCCCGTGCAGGGCGAGGTGCCCAACCCGCTGAACCCGCCGCCCGGCTGCGCCTTCAACCCCCGCTGCCCGCATGTGAACGACCGCTGCCGCACCGAGCGCCCCAAGCTGCTGAGCATCGGCGGCATCCGCATCGCCTGCCACGCGGTGGAAGAGGGCCGTGTTTGATAGTTTGCTATTAACTATGTAGCTATAAAGGCATGATGGACGCGCGGTAAGGGGCTTTTTCCTTTAGAAAATTCCCCTGTCCCGTCCAGAATACATCCGTCCCGCGCCCATCCAGCGCGGTGGGTTCCACGCCATGCAACGCCACAGGCTCCTTCGGGGGCCTGTGGCGTTTTTGCCTTGGGCGAAGCCCGGTGCGGTTTCACGCCCCTGTCACGCGGTCTGCCCACCATGCAGGCTTTTGCGAACCACCACAACGATACACAGACAGGGGCTGGAACATGACAATGGGTTTGTGGGCAATTCAGAAGCAGGTGCACCGCGCACTGCACCGAGCACGCGTGGGCCTGCTGGCGCTGGCGGCCGCCAGCGCGCTGGCCGCTTGTGGCGGCTCCGACGGCGGCGATCAGGCCAAGCCGCTGGAGCTGACCATCCTGCACATCAACGACCACCACTCCACGCTGGAGTCCCGGACCAAGACGCTCAAGCTCTCGGCCGGTGGTGCATCGACCGTGGATGTGGCGGTGGACGCCGGTGGCTTTCCCCGCGTCACGGCCGCCATCAGCGAGCTGGCGGCCCAGTCCCCCCATGTGCTCAAGCTGCACGCGGGCGACGCGCTCACCGGCACGCTGTACTTCAACCGCGCCGGGGCCGACGGCGAGGCCGACGCAGCCCTGATGAACACCGTGTGTTTCGATGCCTTCACCCTGGGCAACCACGAGTTCGACAAGGGCGACACGGGCCTCAAGGGCTTTCTGGACCTGCTGCGCAAGGGGGCCTGCAAGACGCCCGTGCTCAGCGCCAACGTGCAGTTCGGCGCAGGCTCTGCCCTCAACCCTACACGCGCAGCGGGCTACGTCAGCCCCTCCTCCGTGGTCGAGCGCGACGGGCAAAAGATCGGCATCGTGGGCCTGACCATTGCGCAGAAGACCAAGGCATCGTCCAGCCCCGACGCGGACACCACCTTCCAGGACGAGACTGCCGCCGCCCAGCGCGAGATCGACGCACTGCGCGCCAAGAACGTCAACAAGATCATCCTGCTCAGCCACATCGGCTACGAGTACGACAAGCAGGTGGCGGCACGCCTGTCAGGCGTGGACGTGGTGGTGGGTGGCGACTCGCACACCCTGCTGGGGCCTGACGCCCTGCGCACCAGTGGCGTGGGCTCGCCCGCCGGGGCCTACCCCACCCGCACCACCGACAAGGACGGCAAGCCCGTGTGTGTGGTGCAGGCCTGGGAATACGCGCAGGTGGTGGGTGAACTCAAGGTGAGCTTCAACGCGCAGGGCGAGGTCACGCAGTGCGCGGGCACGCCCCATGTGCTGATCGGCGACAGCTTCACCCTCGGCGGCAAGGCCGCCACCGATGCAGAAAAGGCGGCGATCAAGGCCAGTGCCGCCGCCACCGGCGTGCTGCGCATCACCACGCCATCTGCCCCCGCCACCACGACCCTGCAACCGTTCAAGGACCGCGTGGCCGTGTTCAACAAGACCCAGGTGGCCGTGGTGCCGCAGGAGCTGTGTTCGCGCCGTGTGCCCGGCGGTGTGGGCTCGGTGGACTACAGCCGCTCCAGCGCGGCTTGTAACGCCGAAGGCAGCGTGAGCGTGCGCGGCGGCGACATCCAGCAGCTGGTGGCCCAGGCCTACCTGGAGGTGGCCAACGAGAAATACGGCGGCGCCGACATCACGCTGCAAAGCGGCGGCGGCGTGCGCATTCCGCTGCAGGGCACAGTGACGGCTGCGCAGGTGATCCAGGTGCTGCCGTTCGGCAACATGCTGTTCCGCCTGGACATCACGGGCCAGGAGGTCAAGGGCATGCTCGAAGACGGTCTGGAAGCCGTGTACGGCGCGGGCGGTTCCACCGGCCCTTACCCCTACACCGGCGGCCTGCGCTACGACGTGAACACCAAGGCCGCCTTCGGCAGCCGCGTGGGCAACATCGAGGTGCGCAACCCCGCCACGGGTGCGTGGGGTGCGCTGGACACCGCCAAGACCTACAAGCTGTTCGTGCTGAGCTTCAACGCCACCGGCGGTGACGGCTACAAGACCCTGGCCGCCGTGCCCGCCGCGCGCCGCCTGGACATTGGCGTGCTGGATGCTGACGTGTTCCTCAGCTACATCGATAAGCAGGCCAAGGACACGGCAACAGGCTTGCCGCTGCTCCAGCGCCTGCCGGTGGAGCTGTACAGCACCCGGAGTTTTGCGAACTGAGTGCGTCGGAATCCGAAGCCAAAATGGCTGCCTGCGCCTGATGGGTGAGCACTGGTAGCTATGGTTTTTATAGTGCCCGTGCCCCACGCCTTCGGCGTGACCTGATGTCAGGCGGCCGGGCGGCTAGGCATAGCGCTTGGCGCGCAGGTTCTCCTTCATCTGCTGCAGGATGGGCTGCAGCGAGCCGCCAATGCGCAGCGCCACACAGGTGGCCAGCACATCGATGATGAGCAGGTGCATGAGCCGTGACACCATGGGGCTGTAGCGGTCGTAGCCCTCGGGGTGGTCGGCGGCCAGGTGGATCTGGCAGGTGCTGGCCAGGGGCGAGCCGCTGGCGGTGATGGCGATGGTGGTGGCGCCGTTCTTGCGTGCAATGTCGGCCGCGTCCATCAGGTCGCGCGTGCGGCCCGAGTTGGAGATGATCACCGCACAGTCGCCCGGGCCCAGCAGGGTGGCGCTCATCACCTGCATGTGGCCGTCGCTGGTGGCGATGGACGTGACGCCCAGGCGGAAGAACTTGTGCTGCGCGTCCTGCGCCACGATGCCGGAGTTGCCCACGCCGTAGAACTCGATGCGCTTGCCGGTTTGCCAGGTGGCGGCAATGGCCTCGGCCGCGCGCTCCAGCGCCACGGTGCTGGCGGCGTTGCGGTATTGCAGGAACGCCGCCACGGCGTTGTCCACCACCTTCACCAGCACGTCGCCGGTTTTGTCGTCCACGTCCACGCTGCGGTGGATGAAGGGCACCCCCTCGCTCACGCTGCCCGCGAGCTTGAGCTTGAAGTCCGCCAGGCCGTCATACCCCATGCTGCGGCAAAACCGCACCACGGTGGGCTTGCTCACATGGGCGCGCTCGGCCAGTTCGCGCACGGGCAGGCGGGCAAAGCTGCGGGGGTCGGCCAGCACCAGCTTGGCCACACGTTGTTCGGCAGGGGCCAGGGACGAGAGCGAGGCGGTGATGCGGTCGAGCATGGGGGCAGGTTTCCTGGTGGGGCGGCGGCAGAGAAAGAAATGGTAACTGCGTTTCACGCAAAGTGGGTCATGAGTTACCACGAGGGCGGCTCAATCTGGCCGGAGCCCTCTGCGTGTGCCCCTGCGTTCACCTGTGCATGCAAACCCTGCGTGTTATCCCGGTGGCCGGGGGCGTGGCCCGGCTCTAGGATGAACTGAAACTTCATTGTCATATTTGATTGGAACGGAAGCCCCCGATGCGCAAGCCCATCCCCCACACCTTTGCCGCTGCCGCCCTGGCCCTGCTGGCCTCCAGCGCTTATGCCCAAGGCCAGGTCAACATCATCTGCTCGGTGCAGGCCGAGTGGTGCAACCTGATGTCCACCGTGTATTCCAAGACCACCGGCACCAAGGTCAACATGACGGCCAAAGGCTCGGGCGAAGCGCTCGCACAGCTCAACGCCGAGAAGGCCAACCCCAAGACCGACATCTGGTTTGGCGGCACGGGCGACCCGCACCTGCAGGCGGCCGAGCAGGGCCTGACGCTCGAATACAAATCGAACCTGCTCGCGCAGCTGCACCCCTGGGCGCAGAAGCAGGCGGTGGACTCCAAATACCGCACCGTGGGCGTGTACCTGGGCCCGCTGGGCTTTGGCTACAACACAGAGCTGCTGGCCAAGCGCAAGCTGAAAGCCCCGCAGTCCTGGGCCGACCTGCTCAAGCCCGAGTTCAAGGGCGAGGTGCAGATGGCCAACCCCGCATCCAGCGGTACGGCTTACACAATGATCGCCACCCTGGTGCAGATCATGGGTGAGGAAAAGGCCTTTGAATACCTCAAGGCCCTGCACCCCAACATCAGCACCTACACCCGCTCGGGCACGGCGCCCGTCAAGGCGGCGGCGCGCGGCGAGACCACCATCTCGGTAAGCTTTGTGCACGACGTGACCACCGAGGCGGTCAACGGCTTTCCCGTGGGCTCTGTCACCCCGTCTGAAGGCACGGGCGCCGAAGTGGGTTCGATGAGCATCGTCAAGAACGGCCCCAATACCGAGGCCGCCAAGAAGTTCTACGAATGGGCGCTCACGCCCGGCGGCCAGCAGTTTGGCCTGGCGGCCAAGCAGTTCCAGCTGCCCAGCAACACGCAGGTGCCCAAAGACCCGCGCATGACCGACCCCGCCAAGATCAAGCTCATCAACTACGACTACGCCAAGTACGGTGCCAGCGCCGAGCGCCGCCGCCTGATTGCGCGCTGGGAAAAAGAAGTCCAGAACGCGGCCCGCTGATGGCGGCCGCGTCTGTGGCAATGGGGCCCGCGCCCCGGCGGGCGGTGGCGGCCAACCGGCCCCTGTGGGCCTGGGTACTGATCGGCGTGCTGGGCTACCTGCTGTTGCCTTGGTATGCGCAGCAGGACGCCAACGGCCTGCTGGCCGTGGGCCAGGTGTGGGGCGATGCGCAGGCCGCCAATGGCCTGCTGCAGGCCGCACAGCATGGGCGGCCTTGGCTGTGGCTGGGTCTGTTGGGCCTGGCCGTGGCGGGCGTGGGCGCGGCGCTGCCTGCAGGCCGCCAGCAAGGCGCCACGCTGATCGCTGGCGGTGCGCTAGGGCTGGTAGCCTTGCTGCTCAGTGGTTTCATCATCGGCGCGCGCGGTTGGGCGTTTGAGTGGATGAATGCCAGCCTGGGCGAACTGGGCACGCGCCAGCCCGGCATGGGCTGGGGTGGCTTTGTGGTGCTGTCGGCGTTGCTGGTGCTGATGTCATTCGGCATTGCACGGCGCGGTTTCTTCAAGGGAGACCTGTTTGTGGCCGCAGCCGTGCTGGGCTGTGGCAGCCTGCTGGGGCTGTTCATCGTGTTCCCGGTGCTCAAGGCGCTGTCAGCCGCGTTTTTTCTGGAGGACGGCCCGTTCTCGCTGGCCGTGATGTGGGAGCGCATCGCACACGAGCGCAACTTTGGCCTGGCCTGCCTGGGGGGCGGGCAGCGCTGCGGCGTGGCGTGGAACACGCTGTTCCTGGGCCTCATGACCGCGACCAGCACCACGCTGCTGGGCACCTTCATGGCGCTGATGGCCGAGCGTGCCTCGCGCCGCTATGCCCGGCCGCTCAACATCCTGGCGCTGCTGCCCATCATCACGCCGCCCTTTGTGGTGGGTCTGGGGCTCATCCTGCTGTTCGGCCGCGCGGGGGTGTTCAACCAGTTTCTGGAGTACGCATTTGGCATCACGCCCACGCGCTGGTTCTACGGCTGGTTCGGCGTGTGGGTGGCACAGACCTTCGCCTTCACGCCGATCGCCTTCATGATCATGCGCGGCGTGGTGCAGGGCGTGGCCCCCAGCCTGGAAGAGGCCGCGCAAACCCTGCGCGCCAGCCCGCACCAGACCTTCATGACCGTCACGCTGCCGCTGCTCAAGCCCGGCCTGGCCAACGCCTTCCTGGTGGGCTTCATCGAGAGCATGGCCGACTTCGGCAACCCCATCGTGGTGGGCGGGCAGTTCTCGGTGCTGTCCACCGAAATCTTCTTCGCCATCGTGGGCGCGCAGTACGACCAGGGCCGTGCCGCATCGCTGGCCTGGATCCTCACGCTGTTCGCGCTCACCGTGTTCGCCATTCAGCGCGGGCTGCTGGGCAAGCAGAACTTCACCACCGTCTCGGGCAAGGGCGATGCAGGCATTGCCATGCCGCTGCCCCAAGGCGTGCGCCGCGTGGTGCACTCCGTTGCGCTGCCCTGGATGGCGTTCACGCTCATCGTGTACCTGTTTGCGCTGGCCGGTGGTTTTGTGCAGACCTGGGGGCGCGACTACACCATCACCCTGGCGCACTTTCGCACGGCGTTCAGCGTGGAATGGGGCGAGTTTGGTGTGGTGTGGGCGGGCACCGCGTGGAACTCGTTCTTCACCACCCTCAAGCTCGCTGCCATCTCCGCGCCACTCACGGCCACGCTGGGCATTGCCATTGCATGGCTGCTGGCACGCACCGAGTTCCGGGGGCAGGGTGCGTTTGAGTTTGCTGCGCTGCTGGCCTTTGCCATCCCCGGCACGGTGCTGGGTGTGAGCTACATCCTGGCGTTCAACGTGCCACCGTTCGAGCTGACGGGAACGGCGCTCATCATTGTGTTGTGCTTCATGTTCCGCAATTTGCCGGTGGGCGTGCGGGCGGGCACGGCGGCTTTCAAGCAGCTCGACCGGTCGCTGGACGAAGCGTCCGTCATGCTGCGCGCAGGCAGCGTGCAGACGCTGCGCCATGTGGTGCTGCCGCTGCTCAAGCCCGCACTGGTGGCGGCCCTGGTCTACAGCTTCGTGCGCGCCATCACCACCGTGAGCGCGGTGATCTTCCTGGTCACGGCCGAGAACGAGCTGGCCACCACCTACATCATCGGCCGTGTGGGCAATGGCGACTATGGCGTGGCGCTGGCGTACTGCACGGTGCTCATCATCCTCATGTCGGCCTCCATCGGACTCATTCAACTGCTCGTCGGCGACCGCAAGCTTGGGCGGCGTGCAGCCGCACCCGCCGCGCACTGACCCCTCTCCAAAAGAAGAACAACGCCATGAACCACAGCGACGCGGGCATCGTGTTCCGCAACATCACCAAGCGCTACGGCACTGACAGCAGTGCGGCCTTGGCTGTCAAGGGCATCAGCTTCGAGGTGCCACGCGGCACGCTCACCACCATCCTCGGCCCCTCGGGCTGCGGCAAGACGACCACCTTGCGCATGATTGCGGGGCTGGAGTCGCCCACCTCCGGTGAGATCTTCATCGGCGGCAAGGACGTGACCACGCTAGGCCCCGCGCAGCGCAACGTGAGCATGATGTTCCAGAGCTACGCGCTGTTCCCGCACATGAATGTGGTGGAGAACGTGATGTACGGCCTGCGCATGTCAGGCCAGCCCAAGGAGCAGGCGCGCACCAAAGCCGTGGAGGCGCTGCGCGGCGTGGGCCTGGTGGGGTTTGACGACCGCCTGCCCAGCGAACTCTCGGGTGGGCAGCAGCAGCGTGTGGCGCTGGCCCGCGCGTTGGTGCTGGAGCCCGAGGTGTTGCTGTTCGACGAGCCCTTGTCCAACCTCGACGCCCGCCTGCGCCGCGAGATGCGCGAAGAAATCCGCGCGCTGCAGCAGCGCCTGTCGCTCACCGTGGCCTACGTCACGCACGACCAGGCCGAGGCCATGGCCGTGAGCGACCAGATCATCGTGATGAACCAGGGCCTGATTGCGCAAAAGGGCTCGCCCCGCGCGTTGTACGAAACCCCGCACAGCGAGTTTGTGGCGGGCTTCATGGGTGAGGCCATGCTGTTCCCGGCCGTGGCCGACGCTGACGGCACGGTGGCGCTCGGCCCGCTGGTGCTGCGCCCGCGCGTGGAGGTGAAGAGCGGCCCGGTGAAGGTGGCGGTGCGCCCCGAGGCCTGGCGCATTCACCGCCAGGGCGCGGGCCTGCTGCCCGCACGGCTGGCCAAGCGCGCTTACCTGGGCGCGGTGCACGAATACACCTTCGACACCGCGCTGGGCCATATCTTTGTGGTCTCGTCCGACCTGGACGATGTGCTGGCCGTTGGCGACGAGGTGCAACTGAGCCTGGGTGCCCACGGCGTATCGGTGGTTGGTAGTACCGAAGTTGTCCGGACCAATGCGGAATAATGGCGCCATGACGAACCAACTCGACGCCCTCAAACAGTTCACCACCGTGGTTGCCGACACCGGCGACTTTCTGCAACTGGCCCAGTTCCGTCCGCAGGACGCCACGACGAATCCCTCGCTGATTCTCAAGGCGGTGCAGAAGCCCGAATACGCGCCGCTGCTCAAGGACACCGTCGCCAAATGGCAAGGGCGCGCGATGGACGAGGTGATCGACCGCCTGCTGGTGCGTTTTGGCTGCGAGATTCTGACCCATGTGCCTGGCCGTGTTTCCACCGAAGTGGATGCCCGCCTGAGCTTTGACACCAGCGCCACCGTCACACGTGCCGAACGCATCATCGAGCTGTACCAGGCCGAAGGCATCCACATCGACCGCGTGCTCATCAAGATCGCCTCGACCTGGGAAGGCATCCAGGCCGCCGCCCAGCTGGAGCGCAAGGGCATCCACACCAACCTCACGCTGCTGTTCTCGTTTGCCCAGGCCGTGGCCTGCGGCGACGCCAAGGTGCAGCTGATCTCGCCCTTTGTCGGCCGCATCTACGACTGGTACAAGAAGCAGGCAGGCGCCAGCTGGGACGAGGCCGCGCGCGCCGGTGCCAACGATCCCGGGGTGCAGTCGGTCACGCAGATCTACAACCACTACAAGCGCTTTGGCATTGCCACCGAGGTGATGGGGGCGAGTTTCCGCAACGTGGGGCAGATCACGGCGCTGGCTGGTTGCGACCTGCTGACCATTGCGCCTGAGCTGCTGGCGCAGTTGGCGGCGAGCGAGGCGCCGTTGCAGCGGGCGCTGGATGCGGAGGCTGCCAAGGCGATGGACTTGCCTGCGGTGAACTATGACGAGGCGGGGTTCCGTTATGCGTTGAATGAGGACGCGATGGCGACGGAGAAGCTGGCTGAGGGGATTCGGGCGTTTGCTGCGGATGCGGTGAAGCTGGAGAAGCTGATCCTGGCTGCTTGAAGTTGCTTTTGGTTTTTTGGGCGGCTGGTGCTTGTTTTGGGAGCGCCAGCCGCTTTGTTTTTTGTAGCTCAGCCCGAACGGTTCCGAGGTGGCGCCCAGGCTTCGAAAACTCAGCCTTTTAGATCTATCTGCTATCAAAAAAAGAGCTGTAAAGATATATCCAGAGCGCGGAGAAGCCCAAAAAATCTCAAAAAATCACCCCGCAGGCACCCGCATCCCCACCCGCAATCCCTTCGGCACCACCCCCTCGGCCACCGTCCGGCCGCCGTGCCGCAGTGCAATCTCCTCCACGATCGACAGGCCCAGCCCACAGCCGCCCGCCTTGTCGGACCCGCGCCAGAACCGCGCAAACAGATCGCCCAGGTGCTCGGCCGGTACACCCGGCCCGTCGTCCTCCACCACCAGCAAGGCCCAGCGGCCGGGCTCCTCGTGGCCTACGCGCACCGTCACGGTGGCGCCGGGGCCTGCGTAGTGCAGGGCGTTGTCGATGAGGTTGTTCAGCGCCTCGCGCAGCAGCAGCGGGTGGCCCTGCACGGGCAGGCTGTCGTCGCCCTCGTAGCCCAGGTCCATGCCCTGGGCCAGGGCGCGGGCGGCCCATTCGCGGGCCACCTCGCGGGCCAGGGCGGCCAGGTCGATGGACTGCATCTCCACGTTCGACTCAGATCGCGCCAGCTGCAGCAGCTGGTGCACCAGGTGGGCGCTGCGCTGGGCGGCCGACAGCACCTTCTGCAGGCGGGCCTGCACTGCCGGTTCGTGACTTTCGTGCAAGGCCAGCTCGGTCTGGCCGATCAGGCCTGCGAGCGGGGTGCGCAACTGGTGGGCGGCGTCGTTGAGAAAACGCTTTTCCTTTTGCTGACCGCGTGCCACGGTTTCCAGCAGCCGGTTGATGGTGCTGGCCAGCGAATGCACCTCCTGCGGGGCCGATGTCAGCTCGATCGGCAGCAGCGGTGTGGTGCCCGTGTGGGGCTGGGCGCCCGCGCGTTCGATCTGCGCCTCCAGGCGCTTGAGGGGCTGCAGGCCGCGCAGCACGCCGGCGTACACCACGGCACTCAGGGCCAGGCCCATTAGGCCCATCGGGAACACCATCTGCTCCAGCAGCTCCTGCGCAATGCGCTCGCGCACCGTGAGGCTCTGGGCCACCTGCACGCGCAGGCGCTGGCGGGTAGAGGCGGTGCCGTAGTCCACGTCCAGCAGGGCCACGCGCACGGGGCGGTCGTCCACGCGGGCGTGGTACAGGTAGGGGTCGCCCACGCGCACATCGACGGGCGGCGGCGGCGGCAGCTGGGCGTTGCCCAGCAGAAAGCGCCCGGGTGGGGACGACACCATGTAGGTAATGCGGTCGGCCGGGTCTTGCTCCAGGATGTCCTGCGCGGCCTTCGGAAAGTCCACCAGCAGCCCGTCGCCAATCGGCTTGATTTGCCGCGCCAGCGCCCGCACCGACTGCGTCAGCGTCTGGTCAATCCCCTTCTCGCCGTTCTGCAGCGCAATGCGCCACGCCAGAAACCCGCCGGACAGCCACAACACCAGCTGCGGCAGCAACAGCCACAGCAGCAGCTTGCGTTGAAGAGAAACCCCGGGAACGTGGCGCATGAATGACCGTAAAAATCAAGTGGCGCGCGGCTTGCAACTGGCGCGACCGAGGCCAGTGCCGCCGCGCAAGGGCCGCCCCGCCGCGCTGGCGGCGTCCCCCCCACGGGGGGAAGATGCGAAGCATCTCAGGGGGGGCTTCATGGTCTATTCAGCATGTACCCCAGCCCCCGGATATTGCGGATGTTCAGGGGCGAGGCGTCCAGCTTCTTGCGCAGGCGGTGCACATACACCTCCAGCGCATTCGAGGCCAATGGCGCTGCGGCCTGGCCGGGTTCGGTGGGGCTGGCGCGCCAGGCGGCCAGCACGTCGTCGCGCGTGACCACCTCGCCCACACGGTGGGCCAGCAGGGCCAGCAGTTCCCACTCGCGCTGGGTCAGGTCCAGCGGGTCGCCGTTCAGCGCGGCTGCCTGGCCCGCGTGGTCCAGCACCAGCGGGCCCAGGGTGGTGAGTTGCGGGCCCTGGGTGCTGCTGGCCTGGGTAAATGCCGGCTGGCGCGCGCGGCGCAGCATGGCCTGCAGGCGGGCCTGCAACTCCTGCATGTTGAAGGGCTTGGTGAGGTAGTCGTCGGCCCCGGCGTTGAGGCCCTGCACGCGGTCTTCCACGCCGTCGCGGGCGGTGAGGATCAGCACGGGCAGGCCCGCAATGTGGGCGCGCGCCCAGGTCAGCAGCTCAATGCCATCGGCGCCCGGCAGGCCCAGGTCCAGGATGATCCCGTCCACTGCCTGCATCTGCAAAAGCGCCATGGCCTGCGGCACGCTGCTGGCGGTGCAGACGCTGTAATCGAGTTGCTTGAGTTGGCCGGAAAGTGCGTCGAGCAAGAGAGCGTCGTCTTCGACAATGAGTAGCGTGGCCATGGATTGAGCATATCAAAGGGCCCCGCAGCCAAGCCTTTGTGGCCCGGTTGCGACTCTCAGGGAAAGCCCTGAGAATTAAATTAATTATTGTAATTAAAGTACCGACTGCGCTGAACAGCACCGAATTGCGGCGCACCAAACGGATTCAAACATCGAGGAGACACGGGTATGTGGAAGATGACAAAAATCGCCGCAGTGGCGGTGGGCCTGGCGGCAGCGATGTCGGCCAGCGCGGGGGAGGTCGAGGTTCTGCACTACTGGACTTCGGGCGGCGAGGCCAAGTCGGTGGCCGAACTCAAGAAGATCATGCAGGGCAAGGGCCACACCTGGCGCGACTTTGCCGTGGCCGGTGGTGGTGGCGACAGCGCCATGACGGTGCTGAAAAGCCGCGTGATCTCGGGCAACCCCCCTTCGGCCGCGCAGACCAAGGGTCCGGCCATCCAGGAATGGGCGTCGGAAGGCGTGCTGGCCAACATGGACACGCTGGCCAAGGCCGAGAAGTGGGACGAGCTGCTGCCCAAGGTGGTCGCCGATGTGATGAAGTACAAGGGCGCCTACGTGGCCGCCCCCGTCAATGTGCACCGCGTCAACTGGATGTGGGGCAGCTCCGAGGCCCTGAAGAAGGCTGGCGTGGCCGCCATGCCCAAGACCTGGGACGAGTTCTTCGCCGCCGCCGACAAGCTCAAGGCTGCTGGCCTGATCCCGGTGGCCCATGGCGGCCAGAACTGGCAGGACTTCACCACGTTTGAGTCCGTGGTGCTCGGCGTGGGTGGACCCAAGTTCTATCAGGACGCGCTCGTCAAGCTCGACAACTCTGCGCTCACCAGCGACAACATGAAGAAGTCGCTCGAGACCTTCCGCCGCATCAAGGGCTACACCGACCCCGGCGCACCCGGCCGCGACTGGAATCTGGCCACGGCCATGCTGATCCAGGGCAAGGCGGGCTTTCAGCTGATGGGTGACTGGGCCAAAGGCGAGTTCCTGGCGGCAGGCAAGGCGCCGGGCAAGGACTTCCTGTGCTCCGCTGCCCCGGGCTCGGCCAACGCGTTCACCTTCAACGTCGATTCGTTCATCCTGTTCAAGCTCAAGGACGCAGCCGCACAGAAGGCGCAGAGCGACCTGGCCAGCTCCATCATGAGCCCGGCCTTCCAGGAAGTGTTCAACCTGAACAAGGGCTCCATCCCCGTGCGTGCGGGCCAGCCGATGGACAAGTTCGACGACTGCGCCAAGGCCTCGGCCAAGGACTTTGTGGACACCGCCAAGAGCGGCGGCCTGGTGCCCAGCGCGGCCCACGGCATGGCGATTGCCCCGGCCACCGAAGGCGCCATCAAGGACGTGGTCAGCCAGTTCTGGAACGACGACAAGGTCAGCGTCGCCGATGCCATGAAGAAGATCGCGGCCGCCGCGAAAACCAAGTAAGCCGTGCCAGACACACGCGCACACACGCACTAAAACCAACCCCAGAGGGATCCCATCATGAAGACAAGAAACCGCCTCACGGCGGTGGCTTTGGCCGCCGCATGCGCGAATGGCGCCTTTGCTATGGAAGTAGCAGGCTTTGAGTTCAACGGCTACTCGCGCGGTGGCCCGGTGTTCAACCACTCCGACGGCGTCAAGGGCAACCTGTCGCTCGGCGGCGAGCTGCAGAAGTTCCGCCTGGGCAACGAGGGCGACAACGGCATCGAAGTCAACTTTGCGCGCACCTTCGAAGCCGGTGGCGTGAAGTGGAAGGTGAACTACATGCCCGCCAAGTGGGGCAGCGGCGACATCAGCACCGAGCAGGCGTTTGTGGAAATGAGCGGCTTCTCGTTCGCCCCCGAAGCCAAGTTCTGGGCCGGCCAGCGCCGCCTGCGCATCCAGGATGTGCACATCGTTGACTACTTTCTGCTGAACTACGGCGACAACATCGGCGCCGGTGTGACGGATGTGCCCGTGGGCGGCATGAAGCTGGGCGTGGGTGTGTTCACCGGCGACAAGTTCGACGGCGGCCTGCCCAACAATGTGAAGGCGCACCGTATCAACGCCGACCTGTCCGAGATCAACACCAACCCCGGCGGCAAGCTGCGCGTGCTGCTCACGGCCGTGGGCGGCAAGGGCCAGGTCAACGGTGGTTCGGGCTCGGGCATCTCCTTCATGCACACGCAAAAGGAATTCCTGCTGCCCAGCATCAGCAACACCTTCTACCTGCAGACCTCGCGCGGCCATGCCCGCATCGACGGCGAGTTCGAAGCCATCGACGGCACGCGCGCTGGCCGCCGCTCCACGCGCATTGCCGACTCCATCAACTGGCAAAGCGGCCCCTTTGGCGGCCAGGCCCTCATTGGCTACCAGACCAACAAGGCCGACCTGACCGGTGTGGAGACCAAGGACTTCTCGCTGGGCGGCCGGGGCTCGTATGCGTTCAGCAAGAACTTCAAGGGCCTGGTGGAACTGTCCACCACCACCCGCAAGGGCAGCGGCCCGGACCAGCGCCTGTCCAAGGCCACGCTGGCAGGTGCCCTGGCGCTGTCGGAAGACTTCTGGTCGCGCCCCGAGCTGCGTCTGTACGTGACCAAGGCCAACTGGAACCAGGCCGCCGCCGCAGCCAACGCGGGCAGCTTTGGCGCCAATGGCAAGACCTCGCGCACGCTGGTGGGCGTGCAGTACGAGGTGTGGTGGTGATCCGTTGAGGAGGTAGTGAGATAGCGAGTTATCCAGAGGTTACTTTGTTCAGTTTGGGGGGGCACTCCTGCGTGTCCCCCGCTTTTTTTCCATGCAGGACGATGACAAACACATACCGTGGCCATGAGCAAGAACACCTTTGAAACATGGCTGCCCAAGCTGGTCGTAGCGCCTGCCTTTGTGCTGGGCTTCGCCTTCATTTATGGCCTGATGGTGTGGAACGGCGTGCTCAGCCTCACCGTCTCGCGCATGCTGCCCAACTACGAATGGGCGGGCCTGGCGCAGTACGAGCGCCTGTGGGAGATGGACCGCTGGTGGGTGGCCCTCAAGAACCTGGGCATCTTCGGCGTGGGCTATGTGGGTGGCTCGCTCGCCATCGGCGTGGTGCTGGCCGTGCTGCTGGACCAGAAGATCCGCGCCGAAGGCGCGCTGCGCACCATCTACCTGTACCCCATGGCGCTGTCGTTTGTGGTGACCGGAACGGCCTGGAAGTGGCTGCTCAACCCGGGCCTGGGCATCGAGAAAATGGTGCGCGACTGGGGCTTTCCCAACTTTGAATTTGGCTGGCTGGTGGACACCGAGATGGCCATCTACTGCGTGGTCATCGCGGGCATCTGGCAGAGCGCAGGTTTTGCGATGGCGCTGTTCCTGGCGGGCCTGCGCGGCATCGACGACAGCATCATCAAGGCCGCCCAGGTCGATGGCGCTTCGCTGCCGCGCATCTACTGGCGCATCGTGCTGCCCGCGCTGCGGCCGGTGTTCTTCTCCACGCTCATGGTGCTGTCGCACCTGGCGATCAAGAGCTTTGACCTGGTGATGGCGCTCACGGCTGGCGGCCCCGGTTTTGCCACCGACGTGCCCGCCACCTTCATGTACACCATGTCGTTCTCGCGGGGCCAGATTGGCCTGGGCGCGGCCAGCGCCACCATGATGCTGGCCACCGTGGCAGCCCTGGTGATTCCTTACCTTTACAGCGAACTGCGGACCAAAGCCCATGACCGCTAAGCCCTCTTTGTTCCCCTCCGTGGGCCGTCTGCTCGTCTACGCGGTGCTGGCCCTGGCCACCGCCTTCTTTCTGTTGCCGCTCTACGCGATGCTGGTCACCTCGTTCAAGGACGCAGAAGAGATCCGCAGCACCTCGCTGCTGGCGCTGCCGGGCTCGCTGAACTGGTCGGCCTGGGGCACGGCCTGGTCCAGCGCTTGCACTGGCGTGGACTGCAATGGCCTGCGCCCGTTCTTCATGAACTCGGTGGCCATGGCTGTGCCCGCCGTGCTGATCTCCACTGTGTGGGGCGCCGTCAACGGCTATGTGCTGAGCTTGTGGAAGTTTCGCGGCAGCGATGCGCTGTTTGGCCTGCTGCTGTTCGGCGTGTTCATGCCCTTCCAGGTGGTGCTGCTGCCCATGAGCCAGGTGCTGGGCTGGCTGGGTCTGTCCAGCTCCATCACCGGGCTTGTGCTGGTGCACTGCCTGGCAGGGCTGGCGGGCACCACGCTGTTCTTCCGCAATTACTACGCGGCCATCCCCAAGGAGCTGGTGAACGCGGCGCGCATGGATGGCGCCAGCTTCTTCCAGATCTTCTGGCGCATCGTGCTGCCGCTGTCCACGCCCATCATCATGGTCACGCTGATCTGGCAGTTCACCAACATCTGGAACGACTTCCTGTTCGGCGTGGTGTTCTCGGGCACCGACTCCAAGCCGGTGACCGTGGGCCTGAACAACCTGGCCAACACCAGCAGCAGTGTGAAGGCCTACAACGTGGACATGGCGGCCGCGATCATCGCGGGCTTGCCGACCATGGTGATCTACGTGCTGGCCGGTAAGTTTTTTGTGCGCGGGCTCACTGCTGGCGCCGTCAAAGGTTAAGAGAGTAAGAAATCATGGCGTCATCACTCGACATCGCAGGCATCAACAAGCGCTTTGGCAAGGGCGACAAAAGCGTGGAAGTGCTGCGCAAGGTGGACATCCACGTCGCGCCCGGCGAGTTCCTCATCCTCGTCGGCCCCTCGGGCTGCGGCAAGTCCACGCTGCTCAACATCATTGCTGGGCTGGACGAGCCCACCGAGGGCGAGATCCGCATCGGCGGCAAAAACGTGGTGGGCATGCCCCCGCGCGACCGCGACATCGCCATGGTGTTCCAGAGCTATGCGCTGTACCCCACGCTCTCCGTGGCCGACAACATCGGCTTTGCGCTGGAGATGCGCAAGATGCCCAAGGCCGAGCGCCAAAAGCGCATCGACGAAGTGGCCGCCATGCTGCAGATCAGCCACCTGCTCGACCGCCGTCCCAGCCAGCTCTCGGGCGGCCAGCGCCAGCGCGTGGCCATGGGCCGGGCGCTGGCGCGCCAGCCGCAGCTGTTCCTGTTTGACGAGCCGCTGTCCAACCTCGACGCCAAGCTGCGCGTGGAGATGCGCGCCGAGATCAAGCGCCTGCACCAGGCCAGCGGCATCACCAGCGTGTACGTCACGCACGACCAGGTCGAGGCCATGACGCTGGGCTCGCGCATCGCGGTGATGAAGGGCGGCGTGGTGCAGCAGCTGGGCACGCCCGACGAGATCTACAACCGCCCGGCCAACACCTACGTGGCCACCTTCATCGGATCGCCCACCATGAACCTGCTGCGCGGCGCGGTCACGGGCGGGCAGTTTGGCATCCAGGGTGCGGCGTTGAACCTGGCGCCTCCACCATCCAGTGCCAACGAGGTGCTGCTGGGCGTGCGCCCCGAGCACCTGGTGATGCAGGAGACCGCCCCCTGGCGCGGCCGGGTCAGCGTGGTGGAGCCCACGGGCCCGGACACCTATGTGATGGTGGACACCGCCGCAGGCAGCGTCACGCTGCGCACCGACGCCCAGACCCGCGTGCAGCCCGGCGAGCATGTGGGCCTGGCCCTGGCGCCCGCGCATGCCCACTGGTTCGATGCGCAGTCCGAAGAGCGGCTGGTGGCCTGAGAGAAAACGCGTGAACCTGCGGCGCAGGCGCCGCCACCCGACTTTGGTCTTTGTCAGCGCAAGGATTTGAAGTAAAAACAGGCTTCTGCGCGCGGCCGGCATGCTTTTTAAGCTATCAATAATATAGCTAATGAGGGCCACAGCCGCTGGCTCTCCTACAGCCGGGCGGGTGGCACGTTCTGCCCGCCCGGCCTTTCTTCGGACCGTTTGGGATTCTTTTCGTCGATCTATGCACCCGCAGCGCCTTCTTGCCGACATTGGCGGCACCAACATCCGCCTGGCCTGGCAGGCATCGCCCACGGGCCCGCTCAACGACACACGGGTGCTGCCCTGTGCGCAGTTCCCCACGGTGGACGCAGCGCTATCGGCCTACCTGCAAGAGGTGGGCGTGCCCACGCCGCGCGAGGCAGCGTTTGGCATCGCCAACCCCGTCACTGGCGACGCCATCCGCATGACCAACCACAGCTGGAGCTTCTCGCAACGCGCCGTGCGCGAGGCGTTTGGTTTTGAGCGGCTGGTGGTCATCAACGACTTCACCGCACTCGCGCTGGCGCTGCCACTGCTCACGCCCGATCAGCTGCGCCCCGTGGGCGGCGGCGCGGCCGTGCCGGGCGCCGCGATTGCGCTGCTGGGCCCGGGCACGGGCCTGGGGGTGTCGGGCCTGGTGTTTCCGCCGGGCTCCAGCCTGGGGGTGCCGCTGTCGGGCGAGGGCGGCCATGTCACGCTGGCCGCGCAGACCCAGCGCGAATTTGATGTGCTGGGCATCCTGCAAGAGCGCTACGGCCATGTGTCGGCCGAACGCGCCGTGTGTGGCGCCGGGCTGGTGGACCTGTACCACGCGCTGCGCCGGCTGGCCCAGCGTGGCGGCAAAGAGATCAGCTCGGCCGCACAGGTGACTGAGCTGGCCCTGCAAGCCAACGACCCGCTGGCGCTGGAGGCGCTGGAGCTGTTCTGTGGCTTCCTGGGCAGCGTGGCGGGCAACCTGGCGCTCACGCTGGGGGCGCGCGGCGGCGTGTTCATCGGCGGCGGCATGGTGCCGCGCCTGGGCACCTGGTTTGACCAGTCGCCGTTCCGCGCGCGGTTTGAATCCAAGGGGCGCTTCCAGTCTTACCTGGCGACGATTCCCTGCTGGGTGATCGACCCCGGCGCCACGCCCGCGCTGCACGGTGCATCGCGCGCGCTGGACATTGCGGGCTCGGACGCATGAGTAGCGACAGCGCAGCACCGCCCATGCTCCGGCCCACCGGTGTGCACCACGTGGCCATCATCGCCAGTGACTACGCGCGCTCGCGCCACTTCTACACCGAGGTGCTGGGCCTGCAGGTGGTGCACGAGCACTACCGCGCCGAGCGGCAGTCGCACAAGCTCGACCTGCAACTGCCCGATGGCACGCAGGTGGAGCTGTTCTCCTTTCCAAACCCGCCGCCGCGCCCGTCCTACCCTGAGGCCTGTGGCCTGCGCCATCTGGCGTTGCGCGTAGCCGACATGGAGGCCAGCGTGGCCGCGCTGGTGGCGCATGGCGTGGCCGTGGAGCCGGTGCGGGTGGATCCGTTCACCGGTGCACTGTTCACCTTTTTTGCCGACCCGGACGGGCTGCCGATCGAGCTGGTCGGGCCTGCGACCAGCGCCATGCCGCGCTGATTGCACTCACCCAAGAAAGAAAAGGCCCTGGTGGGCCTTTTTCCGTGTCACATCTCTTCACTCCAGCAATACCCGTCGCGCGCAATCATCGCGCTGGCCGCACGCGGGCCCCAGCTGCCCGCAGGGTAGGGGCGGGGGCCTGCCGGGTCGTTCTTCCAGTATTGCAGGATGGGTTCCACCCAGCGCCAGGCTTCTTCCTGCTCGTCGCTGCGCACGAACAGGTTCAGGCGGCCTGCAATTACATCAAGCAGCAGGCGCTCGTAGGCGCCCACGCGCTCGGTGCCAAAGCGCTGGTCAAAGTCCAGGTTCAGGTGCACCTGCGACAGCGCGGGTTCCGTCTGGTGCTGGGCGGCGCCCTGGGCCATCAGGTGCAGCTCCAGCCCGTCCTTGGGCTGCAGGTTGATCACCAGGCGGTTGGCAGCGCCTGCAGGCGTCTTGAAGATGGGGTGGGGCACGGGGCGGAAGTTGATGACGATGTGCGCGTCGCGCCCCGCCAGCCGCTTGCCGGTGCGGATGTAAAACGGCACACCCGCCCAGCGCCAGTTGCTGATTTCGGTGCGCAGCGCCACAAAGGTCTCGGTGGCGCTGCCGGGGGCCACGCCTTTTTCTTGTGCATAGCCGGGCACGGGCTGGCCCTGGTGGTTGCCCGCCGCGTACTGGCCGCGGATCACATGCTGGCCAATGGTTTCCAGCGTCCAGGGCTTGAGCGACTGCAGTACCTTGAGCTTTTCGTCGCGGATCGCGTTGGCGCTGGAGTTGATGGGCGGCTCCATGCCGATCGCGCACAAGAGCTGCAGCGCGTGGTTCTGCACCATGTCGCGCATCGCACCGGTCTGGTCGTAGAACGCGCCGCGCGACTCCACGCCCAGCTCCTCGGCAATCGTGATCTGGATGTTGGCAATGGTCTCGCGGCGCCACAGGGGTTCGAACAGCGCGTTGCCAAAGCGCAGCGCAAACAGGTTCTGCACCGAGGGCTTGCCCAGGTAGTGGTCGATGCGGAAGACCTGCTCTTCCTTGAGCACGCGGCGCAGGGTGTCGTTGATGGCGCGGTTGGACTGCAGGTCGTGGCCCAGGGGCTTTTCCAGCACCACGCGGGTGGTGGGGCCGTTCAGGCCCACGGCGGCGATCTGCTCGCACACGTTGGTGAACAGGCTGGGCGCGGTGGCCACATACATCACCACCGAGTCGGCGCCGCGCGCTTTCAGCGTCTCGGCCAGGCGTTCGTAGTCCTGGGTTTTGGACAGGTCCATGCGCAGGTAATTCAGCAAGGCCGCAAACCGCGCAAACTCGTCCGGTGTGGGGCGCTTGGCCAGTTCCACGCTGTCGAACCGCGACTGGATCAGGCTGCGGTATTGTTCGTCGCTCAGGTCGTCGCGCGCCACGGCGATGATGCGCCCGCCCTCGGGCAGCGTGCCATGGCGGAATGCCTGAAACAATGCGGGCATGAGCTTGCGCCAGGCAAGGTCGCCGGTGCCGCCGAACAGGACGAGGTCAAAACTCATGGTGTCTCCGTGGTGGGTGTGTCGTTTTGCTGCGTGGAATTGTAATCACGTTACATAAATTTGTGGCCTTCTTTGCTATGTTCCTGCTGCTTGTAACCCAAAAGAATCCGTAAAACTCGTTGAATTTCTGTAATCAAGTTACCATTCCGGCGCATTTCCAACCCCAGACGACATGACCCTCATGCCCACCCGTTGCGACCAGACTGCCCTTTGGCCCCTGCTGGCGGCCCACTTTGACGCCCAGGGCCGCAGCCTGGACATGCGCCAGGCCTTTGCGCAAGACGCGGGCCGTTTTGCGCATTTCAGCCAGCAGGCGCCCCACGTGTTTGCCGACCTCTCCAAGAACCTGTGGAGCCGCGAGACCGAAGCCCTGCTACTGGATCTGGCCCGCGCCTGCGGGGTGGAACAGCACCGCGATGCGATGTTGGCGGGCGAGGCCATCAACACCACCGAAAACCGCGCCGTGCTGCACACGCTGCTGCGCCGTCCGGCCGGCGTGGCCCTGCCCGGTGATGTGCCCGAAACCGCGCAGCGCCTGGCCGACGTGCACCACACGCTCGATGCGATGCTGCAGTACGCCGAGCAGGTGCGCAGCGATGCCGCCATCACCGACGTGGTGAACATTGGCATCGGCGGATCGGACTTGGGCCCGCACATGGCCGTGCGTGCGCTCGAAGAGTTCCGTACACCGGGCAAGCGCTTTCACTTTGTGTCGAATGTGGACGGGCATGAGCTGCACCATGTGCTCAAGGGTCTGCGGCCCGAGAGCACGCTGTTCCTGGTCGCATCCAAGACCTTCACCACGGCCGAGACCATGACCAATGCGCGCTCTGCGCTGGCGTGGTTCGACGCCCAGGGCGGGCGCGATGTGGCGCGCCACTTTGCCGCACTCACCACCAACATCGAAGCCGCAGCGGCCCTGGGCATCACCACCACCTTTGGTTTCTGGGACTGGGTGGGCGGCCGCTACTCGCTGTGGTCGGCCATTGGCCTGCCCATTGCTATCGCGATTGGTGCGCAAGGCTTCCGCGACTTCCTCGCGGGGGCGCATGCCATGGACGAGCATTTCCGCACCGCGCCGCTGGTGCAGAACCTGCCGGTGCGCCTGGGTCTGCTCGATGTCTGGTACCGCAATTTCCATGGCTTTACCAGCCGCTGCATCGCGCCGTACCACGCCGCGCTGGGCCGTTACTCGGCCTACCTGCAGCAGCTGGAGATGGAGAGCAACGGCAAGCGCGTGGCGCAAGACGGCAGCACGCTGGCCTGCGTCACATCGCCCGTGCTGTGGGGCGAGCCCGGCACCAACGGCCAGCATGCGTTCTTCCAGATGCTGCACCAGGGCGCCGACGTGCTGCCGCTGGAGATCGTGGCCGTGCGCAAGGCATCGCACCCGCTGCCGGGCCACCAGCAAAAGCTGCTGGCCAACGCGCTGGCGCAAACGCAGGCGCTGATGGTGGGCAAGGCCAGCGACGACGGCCACCGGCACTTTCCGGGCAACCGGCCCAGCACCCTGATGCTGCTCGAATCGCTCACCCCCACATCGCTGGGTGCGCTGATTGCGCTGCAGGAGCACCGCGTGTTTGTGAGCGGCAGCCTGTGGGGCATCAACAGCTTTGACCAGTGGGGCGTGGAGCTGGGCAAGGTGCTGGCCAAGGACCTGGAGGCACGGCTGGAGAGCGGCGATGTGGCCGGGCTCGATGGCTCCACGGCGGGCCTGCTGGGCCTGTTGCGCAGCGCGGCCTGACCCCCGGAACATTGCTTTTCTTGGGGCAGCGCTGGCGGTAGACCAGGCCCCCCACCGGCAGAGACCGGCACGGTTTCTGGCCTACAGCTAACGCATCAGGAGACACCCCCCATGGCGATTCCGCCCTATCCGGACTTCCGCTCCGCAGCCTTTTTGCGCCAGCATCTGCGGGCCACCATGGCGTTCTACGACCCCGTGGCCACCGACGCGAGCGGCGGGCAGTACCACTTCTTTCTGGACGATGGCACGGTCTACAACACGCGCACCCGCCACCTCGTCAGCGCAACGCGCTTTGTGGTCACGCACGCCATGCTCTACCGCACCACGGGCGAGGCACGCTACCAGGTGGGCATGCGGCACGCGCTGGAGTTTCTGCGCACTGCGTTCCATGACCCCGCCACGGGCGGCTACGCGTGGCTGATCGACTGGAGTGACGGCCGCGCCACCGTGCAAGACGCCACGCGCCACTGCTACGGGATGGCCTTTGTGATGCTGGCTTACGCCCGCGCTTTTGAGGCCGGAGTACCCGAAGCCCGCGCGTGGCTGGCCCAGGCCTTTGATACCGCCGAACAGCATTTCTGGCAACCCGCCGCAGGCCTGTATGCCGACGAGGCCAGCCCCGATTGGCAACTCACCAGCTACCGGGGCCAGAACGCCAACATGCATGCCTGCGAGGCCATGATCTCTGCCTTCCGCGCCACGGGCGAGCGTCGCTACATCGAGCGTGCCGAACAACTGGCACAAGGTATCTGCCAGCGGCAGGCCGCGTTGTCCACCCGCGCCCTTGCGCCCGCTGCCGAAGGTTGGGTGTGGGAGCACTTCCATGCCGACTGGTCCGTGGACTGGGACTACAACCGCCATGACCGCAGCAACATCTTCCGCCCCTGGGGCTACCAGATCGGCCACCAGACCGAATGGGCCAAGCTGCTGCTGCAACTGAATGCCCTGCACCCTGCTGATTGGCACCTGCCCTGCGCGCAGCGCCTGTTTGATGCCGCCGTGGCGCGAGGTTGGGACGCCGAACACGGCGGCCTGTATTACGGCATGGCGCCCGACGGCAGCATCTGCGACGATGGCAAATACCACTGGGTGCAGGCCGAAAGCCTGGCCGCCGCTGCGGTGCTGGCCGTGCGCACGGGGGATGACCGCTACTGGCAGTGGTACGACCGCATCTGGGCCTACTGTTGGGAGCACTTTGTTGACCACGAACACGGCGCATGGTTTCGCATCCTGTACCGCGACAACCGCAACACCACTCGCGAAAAGAGCAATGCGGGGAAGGTGGACTATCACAACATGGGTGCGTGTTATGACGTGTTGGGAGTGCTCGGGATGGGGGCTGAGACGGGCTAAGCGCCAGAGAGTCGCCTGGTCGACGTAAGCTCACCCCATCGAAACCATCCGGTCCAGCAGGAGAGGAAACATGGAAGTCGGTTTGCTGACCCCGGCGCAACAAGAGCAGATGGTGGACTTGCTGCTCGCGCTGCATGACCACTACCACCCAGGCCGTGCGCTCGACCGGGCCCTTGTGCGCAACCACCTGGTGGACAACCTGTGTGGACCTCACTCTCAGATTCGACTGGTGACAGCAGAACTTGGCGGCGAGTTGTTGGGGTTTGCGGCCATTTACCTGGTGTATTCGCTCGTGGAGCCCGAGCCTGCCCACCAGCGGCAGTGCGTACTCAAAGAGCTGTTTGTTTCTCCGGCCCATCGGAGCCAAGGCGTTGGCCTGGCTTTGATGCAATGGGCGGCGCGATACGCGCTGGACAACGGCTGTGGCCGCATCGACTGGTCGGTCAAATCGTCCAACGCCCGGGGCATAGCGTTTTACGAGAGCCTGGGTGCAAGGCTAGTCAGCGACCGCCTCAGCTATCGGATCGTGCGTGAGGAGATCGGCGCGTTGGCGGCTTGGTAGTGGCGCGCTGGCCTTGGTGTCCCACTGTGATCAGTTGCCCGTCGCTTTTCACCCCTTGAAGAAATTCACCGGTAGCCCCGCCACTTCCACGTGCCTGCTGAACAGTGACCCTGCCGCAACCGCTGCCTGCTGTTCTTGAAGAGGCCTTCCCGCCCGCGCCGATGTAATGAACAACGTCCGCAAGTCCTCCCCCCCAAAACACACCATGGTCGGGCACTGCACCGGTACCGAAATGCGCTGCAGCACCTCACCCGCTGGCGAAAGCTGCAACACACACGCGCCTTCGTACATCGCCACCCAGTAGTTGCCTTCCACATCCACCGCCGCACCATCGGGCCGCCCTCCGTAGGGCTGGCCTTCCACCTTACGATCGAACTGCACCCAAGGGCGGCGGTTGGTGATTTCGCCCGTGGCTACATCGAAGTCGAACTGGTCAATGCGGTGCTCCGGCGTGTTCGACCAGTACATCGTGCGGTTGTCGGGGCTGAAGGCCAGGCCGTTGGCGGTGAAGTTGTCGCCTGCCATGTGGCGCACGCGGTAGCCGGTGGCGCTGGTCGGGTCGGCCTGCAGGCACCAAAGTGCCGCATTCGGCGCGGTGCGAGGCGTGATGACCGAGCCCGCCCAGAAACGGCCTGCCGTGTCGCAGCGACCATCGTTCAGGCGCAGCACAGCGGTGTCGTGCAGGTCAGCGGGCAGCAAGGCCAGGCAGGTGAGGGCGGTGGGGTCGGCGCTGTCCTTCGCGATATCCAGAAGATAGAAACCGTTTCGTAACCCGATTACCAATCGATCACCCGCCGCTGGCGCGCAGCAGCCGGGCTCGCTGGGCATGCGCCATTGCCGGTGGCGGCCGCTGTCGGGATGCCATGCGTGCACCGCTTGTCCCTGAATGTCACACCAGTAAAGGGATTTTTCCGTGGGGTGCCAGAAGGGGGATTCGCCCAGTTCGGACGGCGGCAAGGGCAAGGTTTGCAGGGACATGGGTTGAAGCGGGGTGGTTATCGAGTTACATTCTAGGGCCTCAGATACTGAGCCCCGGCGCCATGCACGGGGCCTTGCCACCCACCGATGGAGACTTCCATGCACCCAGTTGTAGCGCGCGTGACCCAGCGCATTGTCCAGCGCAGCGCAGACACGCGCGGCGCCTACCTTACTGGCATTGACGCCATGATCGCCCGCAAGCCCGCCCAAGACCGCATGGGCTGCGCCAACCTGGCCCACGCCTATGCGGCGCTGCCGGGCTCTGACAAGTTCAAGGTCACGGTCGAGAAGGCCCCCAACATCGGCATCGTCACGGCCTACAACGACATGCTCTCGGCCCACCAGCCGTACCAGGGCTACCCTGCCATCCTGCGCGATGAAGCCGCTAGGCTGGGGGCCACCGTGCAAGTGGCGGGCGGCGTGCCTGCGATGTGCGACGGCGTGACGCAGGGCACGCCCGGCATGGAGCTGTCGCTGTTCTCCCGCGACGCCATTGCTATGGCCACGGCGGTAGCGCTGTCCCACGATGTGTTCGATGGCGCGCTGTTGCTGGGCGTGTGCGACAAGATCGTGCCGGGCCTGCTGATTGGCGCGCTGCACTACGGGCATCTGCCCTGCGTGTTTGTGCCCGCAGGCCCCATGGGCACGGGCTTGTCGAACAAGGACAAGGCCAAGGTGCGCGAGCAGTACGCACAGGGCCTGGTGGGCCGCGACGAACTGCTTCAGGCCGAGTCGGCCGCGTACCACAGCCCCGGCACCTGCACGTTTTATGGCACGGCCAACAGCAACCAGATGCTGCTGGAAGCCATGGGCCTGCATGTGCCCGGCGCGGCGTTTGAATCGCCCGGCACCGAGGCGCGCGAGGCCTTCACGCGCCAGGCGCTGCGCACGGTGCTCGACATCGGCAAGCGCGGCAACCGCTTCACGCCCATTGGCAAGCTGGTGGACGAGCGCTGCATCGTCAACGCGATGGTGGCCCTGCTGGCCACGGGTGGCTCCACCAACCACTTGATCCACTGGGTGGCGATTGCGCGCAGCGCGGGCATCCTGATCGACTGGACGGACTTTGACGAACTCTCGTCCGTGGTGCCGCTGCTGGCCCGCGTGTACCCCAATGGCGATGCCGACGTGAACCAGTTCCAGGCAGCGGGCGGCCCGCCGTGGATCCTGCGCGAGCTGCTGGCGGGTGGCTTCATGCACCCCGATGTGATGAGCGTGAACGCAGGTGGCATTGCCGCAGGCGGGCAGGGCGCACCGGCCCAGTCGGGCGACGAAAGCGTGCTGCGCCCTGTGTTCAAGCCCTTCTCGCCGACGGGCGGCCTGCGCCTGTTGCAGGGGCGACTGGGCCGTGCGGTGATCAAGGTCTCTGCCGTGCCGGAAGATCGCCACATCGTCGAAGCACCCGCCCGCGTGTTCGATTCGCAAGAGGCTTTGCTCGCCGCCTTCAGCGCAGGCGATGTGAACCAGGACATGGTGGCTGTGGTGCGCTTCCAGGGCCCGCAGGCCAATGGCATGCCCGAGCTGCACAAGCTCACGCCCCCGCTGGCTGTGCTGCAGAACCAGGGCTTCAAGGTGGCGCTGGTGACCGATGGGCGCATGAGCGGCGCATCGGGCAAGGTGCCCGCCGCGATCCACGTTACGCCCGAGGCGCTGGCCGGTGGCCCGCTGGCCAAGGTGCGCGATGGCGACATGGTGCGCGTCGATGCAGTGGCGGGTACTCTCGATGTGCTGGTCGATGACGCCACCTGGGCCGCACGCACACCCTCGCCCTACAACGCACCTGCGCAAACCGGCTTTGGCCGCGAACTCTTCACCAACTTTCGCCGCCACGCAGGCGGTGCCGAACAAGGAGCCTGCACATGGCTGTAACCCCTGCTTCCACCCCCATGAATCCTCTCGACATCGCCAGCCATGGCCCCGTCATCCCCGTCATCGTGATCGACCGCGTGGAAGACGCACTGCCCCTGGCCGAGGCCCTGCTGGCCGGTGGCGTGAAGGTGCTGGAGGTGACACTGCGCACCGCTGCGGGCCTGCCCGCCATCGAAACCATCGCCCGCCATCTGCCCGAGGCCGTGGTGGGCGTGGGCACAGTGCTCAACGCCGATGACGCCCGCCGCGCGAGCGAAGCCGGTGCACGGTTTGCCGTGAGCCCCGGCTACACGTCGGCAGTGGGCAGTGCCTGCAAGGGCCTGAACCTGCCGCTGCTGCCCGGTGTGGCCACGTCGAGCGAGATCATGGCGGCGCTGGCCGACGGGTTCTCGTTCCTCAAGCTGTTCCCGGCCGAGGCCGTGGGGGGCATTCCGCTGCTCAAGTCCTGGGCCAGCCCGTTTGGCCAGGTGAGCTTTTGCCCCACGGGCGGCATCACCAACGCCACCGCCCCCAACTACCTGGCGCTGCCCAATGTGCGCTGCGTGGGCGGCTCGTGGCTCACGCCCACCGATGCGGTGCGCGCGGGCGACTGGGCGCGCATCACCGAGCTGGCACGCGCCACGCAGGCGCTGCGCAACGCGGATTGAGTTAGAAACCCAAGAAAAAATGGCTGCTTGCGCCTGATGAGTAAGCCTTTGTAGCTATAAAAAACATAGTAAGTACTTCAAGCGTATTGCGTGCCACCCGCACCACGCGGTAGCGCCAGTCAATTTCCACCCGGATCTGACGTAGAGCGCCCCTATCATGGCGCGGGGGGCTCGGTCCCCCACATCGCTGGTTTGTTTTTTCAACCAAGAGAGGGAGTGCACTATGGATTTTGTTTCTGCTGTCAAAAGCTGCTTCGCGCAGTACGCGGGCTTTTCGGGCCGCGCACCACGCTCGGAGTTCTGGTGGTTTGCCCTGTTCCAGGTGGTGGTGCTGGTGGTGACCGGCTTTGTGAGCGAGGTGCTGTACGGCATTGTGGCGCTGGCCCTGTTGTTGCCCGCCCTGGCCGTGGGGGCGCGCCGCTTGCATGACATTGGCCGGTCGGGCTGGTGGCAGCTGCTGTCACTCACCGGTATCGGTTCGCTGGTGCTGATCTACTGGTGGGTGCAGCCCAGCGGGGAGTAAAGCCACCGCTGCAAGCGGCCCCAACAAGGCCGCCATAAAAAAGCCCGCAGACCGTAAGGCCTGCGGGCTTTTGTGTTGTGGACTGCGCAGCGAGCACCGGGCTGCTGCGCAGGGGCCGGGCAATTACATGCCCATGCCGCCCATGCCACCCATGCCGCCCATGTCGGGCATGCCAGCAGCAGGTGCGTCGTCCTTCGGAGCCTCGGCCACCATGGCTTCGGTCGTCAGCAGCAGCGAAGCCACGGAAGCGGCGTTCTGCAGGGCTGTACGGGTCACCTTCGTGGGGTCCAGGATACCCATTTCGATCATGTCGCCATAGGTGTCGTTGGCAGCGTTGAAGCCGTAGTTGCCCTTGCCGTTCAGCACGGCGTTCACCACCACCGATGGCTCGCCACCAGCGTTGTAAACGATCTCGCGCAGAGGGGCTTCGATGGCCTTCAGGATCAGCTTCACGCCAGCGTCTTGGTCAGCGTTGTCGCCCTTGATCTCGCCAGCCGCTTGGCGTGCGCGCAGCAGGGCCACGCCACCACCAGCCACGATGCCTTCTTCCACCGCAGCGCGGGTAGCGTGCAGGGCGTCTTCCACGCGGGCCTTCTTTTCCTTCATTTCGACTTCGGTCGCAGCGCCCACCTTGATCACTGCCACGCCGCCAGCCAGCTTGGCCACGCGCTCTTGCAGCTTTTCACGGTCGTAGTCGCTGGTCGCTTCTTCGATCTGGATGCGGATTTGCTTCACGCGGGCTTCGATGTCGGCAGCGGCACCAGCACCGTCGATGATGATGGTGTTTTCCTTGCCCACTTCGATGCGCTTGGCTTGGCCCAGGTCGGCCAGCGTGACCTTCTCGAGCGACAGGCCCACTTCTTCAGCGATGACCTTGCCGCCCGTCAGGATGGCGATGTCTTCCAGCATGGCCTTGCGGCGGTCACCGAAGCCAGGAGCCTTCACAGCCACGACCTTCAGGATGCCGCGGATGGTGTTGACCACCAGCGTAGCCAGGGCTTCGCCTTCGACTTCTTCAGCAATGATCAGCAGCGGACGGCCAGCCTTGGCGACTTGTTCCAGCGTGGGCAGCAGGTCGCGGATGTTGCTGATCTTCTTGTCGAACAGCAGCACGAAGGGGTTGTCCAGCAGAGCGGCTTGCTTTTCTGGGTTGTTGATGAAGTAGGGCGACAGGTAGCCGCGGTCAAACTGCATGCCTTCCACGACATCCAGCTCGTTTTGCAGGGACTTGCCGTCTTCCACGGTGATCACGCCTTCCTTGCCGACCTTGTCCATGGCGTCAGCAATGATCTTGCCGATGGATTCGTCGGAGTTGGCGGAGATCGAACCCACTTGGGCGATTTCCTTGGAGGTGGTGGTGGGCTTGGAAGCCTTCTTCAGCTCTTCGGTCAGGGCCAGCACGGCCTTGTCGATACCGCGCTTCAGGTCCATGGGGTTCAGGCCAGCGGCCACGTACTTGGAGCCTTCGCGCACGATGGCCTGGGCCAGCACAGTAGCGGTGGTGGTGCCGTCACCAGCGTTGTCGCTGGTCTTGGAAGCCACTTCCTTCACGAGCTGGGCGCCCATGTTCTGCAGCTTGTCCTTGAGTTCGATTTCCTTGGCCACGGACACACCGTCCTTGGTCACGGTGGGGGCGCCGAACGAGCGCTCCAGCACCACATTGCGGCCCTTGGGGCCCAGCGTGACCTTGACCGCGTTGGCCAGGATGTTCACGCCTTCAACCATGCGAGCGCGGGCTTCGCCGCCGAAAACTACGTCTTTTGCTGCCATTTTTGGCTCCTGAAAATTAGGTTCAAATTTGCTGCTGGTGCCTGTCAATCAAGCGTCAGCAGCTATGAAAAGATGAGTAACGCAGGGATGAGAAATTACTTCTCGACCACAGCAAACAAATCGTCTTCCTTCATGACCAGCAGCTCGTCGCCGTTGACCTTGACGGTCTGGCCCGAGTACTTGCCGAACAGAACGCGGTCACCGACCTTCACGTTCAGGGCGAGCACTTCGCCCTTGTCGTTCTTCTTGCCGGGACCTACGGCCAGCACTTCACCTTGATCGGGCTTTTCAGCGGCGTTGTCAGGGATCACGATGCCGGAGGCGGTCGTGGTTTCGCTTTCGATACGCTTGACGATCACGCGATCGTGCAGAGGGCGAAGGTTCATTGCAATGCTCCTGTTTTCAGTAAAAAAGCTGACGTACTCAGCGCCTGGATGCCCAGGCGCTCCCAAACTTCCGGCATGCGAGTGCGGTGTTAGCACTCGTCTGCGGTGAGTGCTAATGATACGGGCATTTGTGGCCGTTTCAAGACACCCCCTCAGAACATGGGGGAGAAGTGCTGTAGCGCAGCAGCGCCGCCTCAGAACCACGCCCAAATGCGCCGTAGCAATGCGGGTGCTGGCCGGGCAGGGCGGAATACATAGCGCGATGGTTTGTGCATGGCCTTCTTGGTGGCAGTTTTACGATACTGTATAAAAAATCAGTATCATGCACAAGAGCCACCGCACCTCTCCACCATCTCGCCCTAGGCATCAGAATTGCCGCGCCAGCGTCCCCTGCTCCACCTGATGCCCTCAGCCCTCGCAACCACCGAACTCCGGGGCTTCCTTCTCACTCGCAACTGGCGGGACCTCCCAGACGGCACCGAGATCGAGTATTGGCTGGCCACCGACGAGGGGCCGAAGAAGGTGCTGATAACCCGACAGACGTCGGTCGCCTTTCTGCCTGACTGCCA
>NZ_JBWKZU010000010.1:0-98452 GCF_059424825.1 Acidovorax sp. GW101-11A03
AGTAGGTCATCGTCAGGCTCTTACAGCCCAAACCGCCCTTCTGCTCAATCGAGTAGAAGGGCGTTTTGCTTTGGGGAACTTTGGGGCATCTAGGTCCCCGCTCATATACCTTCTGCCCAAATCTCTTTCCTGCTTGGCAGCCTTCTGCCCTCGATGAGCAACAGCAGCTTCCCATCGCCGAAGTTCTTGCGCTCCTAGTCGGTTGGCCGCGACTCGTCTCGCTACTATCGCCGTCACGCTACCGTATGGCTGCGCAGCGAGATTTACGCAAGAAGAGTGTTGTCAGCTGACTTTCATGCCACCCCCATGCAGGGCCTGTTGAGATGAACCCAGTGCGAGCTGAAACCGATGAACTCCACCAGCGTCCAGAACCCGCTGCAGCTGGCCATCCAGCCACAGCCAATGCAAATGGGCCAATGCCTCGCCCATGGCGAAGGTCATCTGGTGGGCATCCAATTTGCGCTTGAACATGATGGGCAGCACGTCGAAGGCTGAGAGCGAACCCTGTTGGGCTGCCGCAAGAATCTCATCGAGTCTCTCGCGATGGTGGTTCTGTAACTGCTGAATGCGTTCGTGCAAACCTTGAAATGGCTTGCCGTGGGACGGAAGGACCAGTGTGCTTGGCGGCAGCGCCAGGTAGCGGAGCAGGGACGTCAGAAAAAGCCGAAGTGGGTTCGACTCTGGCTCGGATGCATGAACGCTCACATTGGTGGAAATACGTGGCAAAACCATATCGCCGCTGAGAAGTGCTGAAAGTTCTTCGCAGTACAGCGCGATGTGCTCGGGTGCATGCCCGTAGCCGCTGATGCACTGCCATTTGTGCCCGCCGACCTCGATGATGTCGCCATCCATGAGTCTGCGGAAGCAGGGTGGCAGTGCAGGGACAAGAGTCGGAAAGTAGGAGGCGCGCCCCCGCACGTGTTGGAGAAACTCCTCGTCCTGCATTCCATGCAGCATGTAGAAGTCTGCACCCGCTTCGCCGCCAAAACCATTGCGGTCGTACACAGCGGTTCTGGCGACCTGGTAGTCGGTCGCACTGATCCAGAGGCGCACGTTCCAGCGCTCGCACAACCAATGGGCCAAGCCAATGTGGTCTGGGTGCATGTGGGTCACGATCACACGCAAGATGGGCAGGCTTTCCAGGCAGTTGGCGAACACCTGCTCCCACTGCGCGCGGGTGCCAGGACTGTCGATGCAGCAGTCCACCACCGTCCAGCCCTCCACCAGGGTGCCGCCCACATCGGGCTGTCTGTCCCTGAGCAGCCACAGATTGATATGGTCGAGCGCGAAAGGCAGGCCCATGCGGATCCACTTGACGCCTGGGGCAACCGCGATGGCGCTGCCTTCCGGGGGCAGGGCATCACCGAGTGGATAGTGAATCTGGTGTTCGAGTGGGTTCATGGTCGTGGTCGTATGCGTTAGCATTGACGTTAACGTAAACGTCATGCATCTGATCCATTGTAGGGAGCGACGGCCTGAGGGCTGTCTCCTGTGCGAAACGACCGGACAGATGCTGCTCACACCATGGCCAACACCTACACCATCAGCGATCTCGCCAAAGAGTTTGATCTCACCACCCGGGCCATCCGTTTTTACGAAGACATGGGTCTGTTGCAGCCCGAGCGCACAGGGCCGGCTGGGCGCAACCGGGTGTACAGCGCCCGCGACCGGACCCGCCTGCGCCTGACCCTGCGTGCGAAGCGCCTCGGGCTGTCCCTGACCGAGGCCAAGGAGATCATCGACCTGTACGACAGCCCCCGTGATACCGGCGTGCAATTGCGTAAGTTCCTCGATGTACTGGTAGTTCACCGTAAGCAGTTGGAGGAGCAGATGGCCGACCTGCGGGCCAATCTGGAGGAGGTCCAGGAGCATGAAGAAGAGGCCCGCGCGCTGCTGCGCAAGGTGGAAATGGAAAAATGATCCATAATTGACGTTTACGTAAACGTAAATTAGGAGAACGTCGTGATAACGACCCCTTTCGAGCCCCGCTGTGCGCACTACGCAGACCGTGTGCGTGACAGCTTTGCGCGCCAAGGGGCGATGGCGACTCTGGGTGGCCGTCTAGGTCTGCTGGAGCCTGGTGCGGTGGACATTGAGCTTCCCTGGGCCCCTGGGCTGACCCAGCAGCATGGCTTCCTGCATGCAGGCATGGTCGCCACGGCGCTGGACTCTGCCTGCGGCTACGCGGGCTTTACCCTGATGCCAGAGGACGCCGCCGTTCTCACCATCGAATTCAAGATCAACCTGCTGGCCCCTGCGAAGGGCGAGCGGTTCCGCATGGAAGGTCGGGTCATCAAGCCTGGCCGCACCATCACCGTGTGCGAAGGCCGGGCCTTCGCCATCGACGGCAGCCAAGAAAAACTGGTGGCCACCATGGGGTGCACCCTCATGGCGGTTACCGGGCGTTACGCGATCCAGGGCTGAGCGCAGCATTTCCCCCAATCCATTCCGAGGAGACATTCCATGAGCATTCCCGCCAACCTACCCGGCCTCAACTTCCAGCTGGGCGAAGACATCGATGCCCTGCGCGACGCCGTGCGCGACTTTGCCCAGGCCGAAATCGCGCCGCGTGCGGCCGAGATCGACCGGAGCGACCAGTTCCCCATGGACCTGTGGCGCAAGATGGGCGACCTGGGCGTGCTCGGCATCACCGTGCCAGAGCAGTACGGTGGCGCCGCCATGGGCTACCTGGCCCACATGGTGGCGATGGAAGAAATCTCGCGCGCCAGCGCATCGGTGGGCCTGTCCTACGGCGCGCATAGCAACCTGTGCGTGAACCAGATCAACCGCAACGGCAACGAAGCCCAGAAGGCCAAATACCTGCCCAAGCTCATCAGCGGCGAACATGTGGGCGCGCTGGCCATGAGCGAGCCTGGCGCGGGCTCTGACGTGATCAGCATGAAGCTCAAGGCCGAGGACAAGGGCGGCTATTACCTGCTCAACGGCAGCAAGATGTGGATCACCAACGGCCCCGACGCCGACACTCTGGTGGTCTACGCCAAGACCGAGCCTGAAATGGGCGCACGCGGTGTCACGGCCTTCCTGATCGAAAAGGGCATGAAGGGCTTCTCCATTGCCCAAAAGCTCGACAAACTCGGCATGCGCGGCAGCCACACGGGCGAGCTGGTGTTCCAGGACGTGGAAGTGCCTGCCGAGAACGTGCTGGGCGGTGTGAACAACGGCGCCAAGGTGCTGATGAGTGGCCTGGACTACGAACGCGCGGTTCTGACCGGTGGCCCCCTGGGCATCATGCAGTCGGTGATGGACAACGTGATCCCTTACATTCACGACCGCAAGCAGTTCGGTCAGAGTATTGGCGAATTCCAGCTCATTCAGGGCAAGGTGGCCGACATGTACACCGTGCTCCAGGCGGGACGCTCGTTTGCCTACACGGTGGCCAAGAACCTCGACATGCTCGGGACTGACCATGTGCGCCAGGTCCGCAAGGACTGCGCCAGCGTCATCCTCTGGTGTGCCGAAAAGGCTACGTGGATGGCGGGCGAAGGCGTGCAGATCTTCGGTGGCAACGGCTACATCAACGAGTACCCACTGGGCCGCCTCTGGCGCGATGCCAAGCTGTACGAGATTGGCGCGGGCACCAGCGAGATCCGCCGCATGCTGATCGGCCGCGAGCTGTTTGCCGAAACCTGCTGACCTGCGGACTTTTGCTGCAGGCCGATCCACTGTTTGAAAGAGCCAGACCCACCATGCCCACCTCCATCGAAGACCTGTTTGTCCACAACCGCGCCTGGGCGGCCCAGATGGAACGCGAGCGCCCTGGCTTTTTCACCGGCCTGCTGGCGCAGCAAAAGCCCAAGTACATGTGGATCGGCTGCTCCGACAGCCGCGTGCCCGCCAACCAGATCACGGGTCTGGAGCCCGGCGAGGTGTTCGTGCACCGCAACGTGGCCAACGTGGTCGTGCCCACCGACCTCAACTGCCTGTCCACCATCCAGTACGCGGTAGACCAATTGCGCGTCGAACACCTCATGGTCGTGGGCCACTACGGCTGCGGCGGCGTGTTGGCCGCGCTGGAGGGCATGCGTGTCGGCCTGGCCGACAACTGGATCCGCCATGTGACCGATGTGCGCGACCGCCACCGCGACCTGATCGCATCGATTGAACCCCAGTGGCGCCACGATGTGCTGTGCGAGCTGAACGCGATCGAACAGGTGGTGAACGTGGCGCAAAGCACCGTGATGCTTGACGCCTGGGGCCGGGGCCAGAAGGTCACGCTGCATGGCTGGTGCTATGGCCTGAAAGACGGGCTCATCAACAACCTGCACATGTCGGTGGACAGCACCGAAGGCCTGGAGTCGCTCTACAAGGCGGCTATTGCCGGCGTGGCTGCCGTGAAGCGGCAGTAAATCCGCAAGCCACCGCAGCCCGCCCACCGCGCCGGCCCAGACCCCGCCATGTTCCCGCAGCGCCTCGATGCCCCCCAGGCCTACGGCATTGCCAAGGCCATGATGGACGGTTTCAACCGCCACTACCGGCTGTTCCGCACCGAGTCTGCGCGGGCCAAACACCGCTTTGAGACCGCCGACTGGCACGGCCAGCAGCGGGCGCAGCGCGAGCGCATCGAGTTCTATGACCTGCGCGTGAAGGAATGCGTGCGCCGGCTCGAAAAGGAGTTTGGCGCGGGCGCGCAGCCCATGGATGTGTGGCACCAGGTCAAGCTGCACTACATCGGGCTGCTGGTGAACCACCACCAGCCCGAGCTGGCCGAGACCTTCTTCAACTCGGTCACCACCAAGATCCTGCACCGCACGCATTTCCACAACGACTTCATCTTTGTGCGGCCTGCGGTCAGCACCGAATACATCGAGAACGACGAGCCCGCCGCGCGGCCGACCTACCGCGCCTACTACCCCACGCGCGACACGCTCGGCGACACCTTCCAGGCCATCATCGAGAACTTCCAGCTCCAGCGTGAGTTCGCGGATCTACCGCGCGACACGGCCTGTGTGGTGGCTGCCATGCGCAGCCGCCTGGACAAGGTCAAGCTGCGCACCAACTTCCAGGTGCAGGTGCTCACCAGCCTGTTTTTCCGCAACAAGGGCGCCTACGTGGTGGGCAAGATCATCAACGGCTTCAACGAGGTGCCGTTTGCGCTGCCCATCCTGCACGACGATGCTGGCCGCTTGTACATCGACGCCGCGCTGTTTGGCGAAGACGACATGCAGATGCTGTTCAGCTTTGCGCGCGCGTACTTCATGGTGGACATGGAGGTGCCCAGTGCCTACGTGCAGTTCTTGCGCAGCCTCATGCCGCGCAAGCCACGCGCCGAGATCTACAACGCCCTGGGCCTGGCCAAGCAGGGCAAGACGCTGTTCTACCGCGACTTCCTGTACCACCTGAAGCACTCCAGCGACCAGTTCCGCATTGCGCCCGGCATCAAGGGCATGGTGATGCTGGTGTTCGACCTGCCGAGCTTTCCGTTCGTCTTCAAGCTCATCAAGGACTACTTTCCGCACCAGAAGGAAACCACGCGCGAGCAGATCAAGGCCAAGTACCTGCTGGTCAAGCAGCACGACCGCGTGGGCCGCATGGCCGACACGCTGGAGTACAGCGAGGTGGCCTTCCCCCGCGACCGCTTTGATGATGCGCTGATTGCCGAGATCGAGAAGTTCGCCCCCAGCCAGCTCGAAATCAGCGACCGCGACGGCGACGGCCAGACCGAGGTGATCATCAAGCACCTGTACATCGAGCGGCGCATGATCCCGCTCAACATCTACCTGCAGGAAGCCTTCGACACCGGCCTGGCCGACCCGCGCGCGCGCCAGCAGATGGAGCACAGCGTCATCGAATACGGCAACGCCATCAAGGACCTCGTGGCCGCCAACATCTTTCCCGGCGACATGCTCTGGAAGAACTTCGGCGTCACACGCAACGGCAAGGTCGTGTTCTACGACTACGACGAGATCGAATACCTCACCGACTGCAACTTCCGCCGCGTGCCCACGCCGCGCAACGAGGAAGAAGAGATGAGCGGCGAGGTCTGGTACAGCGTGGGCCCGCGCGATGTGTTCCCTGAAACCTTCGGCCCCTTCCTGCTGGGCAACGACGCGGTGCGCGAAGTCTTCATGTTGCACCACGCCGATTTGCTCGACGCCGCGTTCTGGCAGTCGCACAAAGAGCGCATCCAGGCGGGCCACATGTTCGATGTGTTTCCGTACGACACCGAGCGCCGCTTTGGGCAGGGCGCTGCGGCCCGCTGACAGATCGATAAGCCTCGTTTTTCACCCTCCACTTTCCCTCTGACCATTCCCCAGGAGACCTTCACCATGTCCATCCAAGACCCCATCGTCATCGTCGGCGCCGCACGCACCCCCATGGGCTCGCTGCAGGGCGACTTCTCCAGCCTGGCGGCGCACGACCTGGGCGGCGCTGCCATCAAGGCCGCCATCGAGCGTGCCGGTGTGTCGCCCGACGCCGTGGGCGAAGTGCTGTTTGGCAACTGCCTGATGGCCGGCCAAGGCCAGGCTCCCGCACGCCAGGCGGCCTTCAAGGGCGGCCTGCCCAAGGGCGCGGGCGCCGTCACGCTCAGCAAGATGTGCGGCTCCGGCATGAAGGCCGCGATGATGGCGCACGACATGCTGCTGGCTGGCACGCACGACGTGATGGTGGCGGGTGGCATGGAGAGCATGACCAACGCCCCCTACCTGCTGCAAAAGGGCCGCGGTGGCTACCGCCTGGGCCATGACCGCATCTTCGATCACATGATGCTCGACGGTCTGGAAGACGCGTACGAAGCGGGCCGCAGCATGGGCACCTTTGGCGAAGACTGCGCCGCCAAGTACAGCTTCACGCGCGAGCAGCAAGACGCGTTTGCCACCGCCAGCGTGCAGCGCGCCAAGGCCGCCACCGAGTCGGGCGCCTTCGCTGCCGAGATCGTGCCCGTGACGGTGAAGGACCGCAGCGGCGAGCGCGTGGTGTCGGTGGACGAAGGCCCCGGCAAGGTCAAGCTCGAAAAGATCGCCACCTTGAAGCCCGCATTCAAGAAGGACGGCACCATCACCGCCGCCTCCAGCTCCAGCATCAACGACGGCGCTGCGGCGCTGGTGATGATGCGCGAGTCCACCGCCAAGAAGCTGGGCGCCAAGCCCCTGGCCCGCATCGTGAGCCACGCCACCCACGCGCAGGAGCCCGAGTGGTTTGCCACCGCGCCCCTGGGCGCCACGCAGAAGGCCTTGGCCAAGGCGGGCTGGCAGGTGGGTGATGTGCAGCTGTGGGAGATCAACGAGGCCTTCGCCGTGGTGCCCATGGCGCTGATGAAGGAACTGGACCTGCCCCACGACAAGGTCAACGTGAACGGCGGCGCCTGTGCGCTGGGCCACCCCATCGGCGCCAGCGGCGCGCGCATCATGGTCACGCTGATCCATGCGCTCAAGGCGCGTGGCCTGACCAAGGGTTTGGCTACGCTGTGCATCGGTGGGGGCGAAGCCACGGCCGTGGCGTTGGAACTGGTGTAACTGAACCGGTGTGATGGCCCCTCCCGGCGCTGCCGGGTGGTGTGGAGAGCGAGCCAGTACGTCACTGGTTTGCTCATGTTTTTATAGCTGCTCTCGCATGATGGACGCGCGAAAGAGCCCCATTTTGTTCAAAAAATGAACTCCATACTCGTCATTGGCGCATCGCGGGGCATTGGCCTGGAGCTGGTGCGCCAGTACACCGAGGCGGGCCGCCGCGTGATCGCCACCGTGCGCGACGACGCGGGCCGCGAGCGCGTGCGGGCCCTGGGCGCCGAGGCGCTGACGGTGGATGTGGCCAACCCCGCCAGCATCAGCGGCCTGGCATGGCAGCTCGATGGCGAGAAGATCGACATCGCCTGGTATGTGGCCGGGGTGATCCGCCGCCCGAACGCCCTCACGCCGCCCACGCAGCAGGACTTCGACGCCGTCATGCACACCAACGTGCTGGGCGCGATGCAGGCCATCCCGCAGGTGGCCCCGCTGGTGGCGGATGCGGGCGGGGTGTTTGCGTTCATCTCGTCCTCCATGTCGCAGATCGGCAGCGTGCCGAACAGCGGCTCCTGGCTGTACCGCACCAGCAAGGCCGCGCTCAACATGGCCGTGGCCGCCGCACAGCACGACTACCCCGGCGCCACGCTGGTCACCATCGACCCCGGCTGGGTGCAGACCGACATGGGCGGCGACAGTGCCCCGCTGACGGTGGCGGACAGCGTGCGCGGCCTGCGCAACACCGTGGCGGGCCTGACCCAGGCCGACAAGGGCCGCCTGCTGCACCACGACGGCCGCCGTGCTGCGCACTGGTAATTCTTTTCAACGAACAACGACTTCCGGAGACATCCCATGCTGCTGACCCAAGACCAGGAAATGATCCGCGACGCGGTGCGCGACTTTGCCCAGACCGAGCTCTGGCCGAACGCCGCGCGCTGGGACAAGGAACACCACTTCCCCAAGGAAGCCCACCAGGGTCTGGCCGCGCTGGGCGCCTACGGCATCTGCGTGCCCGAAGAGTTTGGCGGTGCCAACCTCGACTACCTCACGCTCGCTTTGGTGCTCGAAGAAATCGCGGCCGGTGACGGCGGCACCAGCACCGCCATCAGCGTGACCAACTGCCCCGTCAACGCCATCCTCATGCGCTACGGCAACGCACAGCAGAAGAAAGACTGGCTCACACCGCTGGCACAAGGCCAGATGCTGGGCGCTTTCTGCCTGACCGAGCCGCACGTGGGCTCCGACGCCTCTGCTCTGCGCACCACGGCGGTGAAGCAGGGCGACGAATACGTGATCAACGGCGTCAAGCAGTTCATCACCAGCGGCAAGAACGGCCATGTGGCCATCGTGATCGCCGTGACCGACAAGGGCGCAGGCAAGAAGGGCATGAGCGCCTTCCTCGTGCCCACCAGCAACCCAGGCTATGTGGTCGCGCGGCTCGAAGACAAGCTCGGCCAGCACAGCAGCGACACCGCGCAGATCAACTTTGACAACTGTCGCATCCCGGCCGAGAACCTCATCGGTGCCGAGGGCGAGGGCTACAAGATTGCGCTGGGCGCGCTCGAAGGTGGCCGCATTGGCATCGCCGCGCAAAGCGTGGGCATGGCGCGCAGCGCGTTCGACGCGGCGCTGGCCTATTCGAAGGAGCGCGAGAGCTTTGGCACCGCCATCTTCAACCACCAGGCCGTGGGTTTTCGCCTGGCCGACTGCGCCACTCAGATCGAAGCAGCGCGCCAGCTCATCTGGCACGCCGCAGCGCTGCGCGATGCCGGGAAGCCCTGCCTGAAGGAAGCCGCCATGGCCAAGCTGTTCGCCAGCGAAATGGCCGAGCGCGTGTGCAGCGCCGCCATCCAGACGCTGGGCGGCTACGGTGTGGTGAACGACTTCCCGGTGGAGCGCATCTACCGCGACGTGCGCGTGTGCCAGATTTATGAGGGCACGAGCGACGTGCAGAAAATCATCATCCAGCGCGCGCTGGCGTAGCCGTCCACCCCACACGGGCAGGCCTGCACATGCGAATATCGTCGGCATGAGCATCAACCCCGAGCCCGTTCTCTCCTGGTCGGCGCTGCCTCCGGCCGCGCGGCTCCAGCTGCTGGGCAACAGCTTTCTGCGCGTGCGCGACGGCTGCACCGTCATGCCCTTGCTGGGTCTGGCGGGCTCGGCGTGGCTGCATGTGTTGGGCCTGTGGCCGCTTTCTATCACGCTATGGTGGGTGGCCTCGCTGTCGCTGGTCGGCATCGCCTGGGGTGCCTGGGCACTATGGCAGCGCGACATGCGGCAGATGGCAGCTGGCAGCGGCGAACCGGCGGCGCTGCTGACCACCTGGTTGCGCCGCGTGCAACCCCTGGCGGCCTTGTACGGGGCGCTGCTGATGAGCCTGGCCGCGTGCGCTGGGCCCGAGGCGCCGTTTGAGCTGCGTGTGGTGCTGGTCTGCGGCGGCACGCTGGTGATGGCGGCGCGCGCGGACCACCAGTCTGCGGCGCTGGTCGTGTATTTGCATTTCTTTTTCGCCAGCCTCGCGGTTGGCCTTTTGTCGCTGCCCTACGTGTTCCCGCAACACTGGCTGTACCTGTTGCCGCTATACCTGCTGTTCGGGGTGTTCTTGCGCAACGCGCGGATCAGCCACCAGTTCTTCCTCAGCAACATCGACCTGAGTGAACGCTTCCGCGCCGCCAAGAGCGAGGCCGAGCAGGCGCTCTCCGTCAAGAACCAGTTCCTCGCCACCGCCAGTCACGACCTGCGACAACCCGTGCATGCTGTGGGGCTTTTGGCCGAATCCGTTGCACTGCGCAACCGCGACCCGGCATTGGTCGGAACGCTGCAGGACCTGCGCCAGGGCGTGCAGTCGCTCCAGTGGATGTGCAATGCGCTGCTGGACCTGTCGCGTATCGAAGCCGGGGCCGTGCAGGCGCGCCTGCAGCCGGTGCAGCTGGCGCCGTTGCTACACGAAGTGGCTACGCTGCTGGGCGAGTCTGCGCGCGCACGCGGGCTGGCGCTGCGCCTGCGTGCCCCGCCAGTCGGCACGCGGGTGCAGGCTGACCCGATGCTGCTTCGCCAGTGCGTCGTCAACTTGGTGCACAACGCGCTGCGCTACACGCAGCATGGCGGCGTGCTGCTGGCCGTCCGCCCGCGCAGCGGCCACTGGCAGGTGGAGGTGTGGGACACCGGCCCCGGCGTGGCCGCCGAAGAGCACGAACGCATTTTTTCGCCCTTCACGCAGAGCGGTGCCGCGACGCGTGCGGCGGACGACGCGGGCTACGGCCTGGGCCTGGCTGTGGTGGCGCGCTGCGCCGAACTGATGGAGGCGCCCCTGGGCCTGGCATCGCGCCTCGGCCGAGGGTCGCGCTTTTGGCTGCGGCTGCGCAGTGCTGCGGCGGATGAGGCGCCCCGCGCCGCCGCCCTTGCGTTGGCGCCGCAAGGTAGCCTGCAGGGGCGCTGTCTGGTGGTAGAGGACGACCCCCAGGCGGCCGCAGGCTGGCGACAGCTCCTGCGGGATTGGGGCGTAGAGGCGCGTTGCGCGGCCGACGGTGCCGAGGCCCAGCACCTGCTGGCGCAGGGCTTTGCGCCGCAGGTCATCCTGTGCGACGAGCGGCTGCGCTCGGGCCAGAGCGGATTCGCGCTACTCCAGTCTCTGGAGGAACTGTGCCCAGATGCCGCGCTGGCCATGGTCAGTGGCGAATGGGATTCGCCCGCGCTGCGCCAGGCAGAAGCGGAGGGCTACCTGGTGCTGCGCAAGCCGGTGGCACCGGAGCTGCTGCATACCCTGCTGAGGCAGTGGCTGACCGAGATGCCAGGAAAACTCTCAAAAAGATAGCTGCTAGCGCTTGCTGGTAAATCGCGAGAGGGTGTTTTGCCTTGAGGTTCCTTCTGGCCTCAGCCACCGGGCCAGCACGGTGTGCAGCTCGGCCGGGTCCACTGGCTTGCGCAGCACCAGGTAACCCTCGTCTTCGGCTTCGCGCAACGCGGGGGCGTCGAACTCCCCGCTCACCATGGCGCCGCGCGCACCGGGGTGGCGGGCCAGCAGTGTGCGCAGCACGTCAAAGCCGCTTTCGCCGGTGCGCAGGCGCTGGTCGCACAGCACCACGTCGGGGGGCGGGCCACTGGCGGCTGCTGCCAGCGCCTCTTGCGCGTTGGCGGCCAGGCGCACTTTCAGGCCCCAGCTGTGCAGCAGGTTGCACCAGGCCTGCTGCACCTCGGGGTCGTCATCCAGCACCAGGCAGGTGCCGTGCAGGGCGGGAAAAGGCAGCGAGGGGGCGCTGGGGGCGCTCTGTGCGCCCATGTGCACCGGGGTGTTCGTGTGTTCAGGGGGCAACACGGCGGCGGTGGCGGCCAGTTGCAGCCAGAAACACGAGCCCCGCCCCAGGCGCGAGCGCAGACCGTGTTCGGCCGCCATCAGCTCGGCGCAGCGCGCCACCACGGCCAGCCCCAGGCCGTGGCCTGCGTCCACTTGCGTGGCACCGCGCTGCAGGCGTTCGTAGGGCTGGTAGATGCGGGCGCGGTCCTGTTCGGCCACGCCCACGCCGGTGTCCCACACGGCGATGCGCCAGCGCCCGCCCCGGCGGCGCGCGGCCAGCAGCACACCACCGTGGCGGGTGTAGCGCAGCGCGTTGTGCACCAGATTGATCACACACTGGCGTAGCAGCACGGGGTCGGCCAGCACGGTGGCGTCGTCGGGCGGCAGGTGCTCGCGCAGCACCAGGCCCAGGTCGCGGGCTTCGGCCCGGAACAGCAGGGCCACGTCGTGCAGCAGCGGCCGCAGTGCCACGGGCTGGCGGCGCGCCTGCAGGGTGCCGCTTTCGATGCGCGAGAGGTCCAGCAGCGCGTTGAACATCAGGCTCACCGAGCGCAGGCTGCGGCGCATGTCGTCCAGCGCGGGCAGCAGGGCGGCGTCGTGGTTGCGCCGCGCCAGCGCCTCGATCTGGAAGCCCATGGCGTGGATGGGTTGGCGCAGGTCGTGGCTGGCGGTGCTGAGGAAAAGGTTCTTGGCGCGCAGCGCCTGCTCGGCCTCGGCGTGGGCCTGCTGTGCCTCCTGCGCCAGGCGCAGGCTTTCCTCCTCCAGCCGCACCTGCTGCAGGAAGAAGTTGTGCGCCACCACTGCATGCCGGTACAGCGCCGCCATCAGCAGCAGCGACATGGGAATGATGAAGCGCCAAGGCGACGCAGGCGGCCCGCCCGGCATGGCCGGGTTGCCGAACAGGTTGGGCCATTGCGACAGCGACAGTGGCACCAGCACCGAGATCACGCCCCAGCCAAACCCGTAAAAACGCAGGAATGTGCCCAGCGACGGCAGCTGAAAGGTGGCGGTGCCCACAATCACCACCGCCAGGCTCACATGCAGCAACAGCACAAAGTCGAAGCTGGCGCGCCCGGGGGTCAGCACCACGATGGCGCCCAGCGAGGCCAGGCCCAGGGCCTGCCCCAGGCTGGTGTTGCGCACCCGGGGCCGCCAGCGCCGCAGCCACGCGGCGTCGTCGGCGGCGGCCGTGCCGCTGCGGCTGGCCCGCAGCTGGCGCGACTGCACCCACACGGCCACCGCCGCCAGCGTGTACAGCACCGTCCAGGCCAGCATGCCCAGGGGGTTGCGGCCCAGCCCCTGGAACCACATGGTGAACAGCACGCCCAGCAGCGGCATCGCAAAAATGCCCTGGGCCAGGCGCTGGTGGGTCAGCTCCAGCATGCGCACCTGGCCGCGCTCGGCCAGGTCGCCAGTGTCCAGCGCGCGGGGAAACCACTGCCGCCACAGTGCCAGCACCTTCATGGCGGAGGCACCTCCATGGCGGCAGCCGCATCCACCGGCGCCGCCAGCCAACGGCTGAGCAGCGCCTGCAGGTCGGCCACGTCCACCGGCTTTTTCAGCACCAGGTAGCCCTCGTCTTCGGCGCGGCGCAAGGCCGGGGCGTCGAACTCGCCACTCACCATGGCCCCCCGCGCCTGCGGGCAGCGCGCCAGCAGGGCCAGCAGCACGTCAAACCCGCTTTCGCCCGAACGCAGCCGCTGGTCGCACAGCACCACATCGATGCTCTGGCCGGCGTCCACATGTGCAAACGCCTGCCGGGCGTCGGATGCCAGGCAGACCTGCAGCCCCCAGCTGCCCAGCAGGGCCGACCAGGCGCCCAGTACATGCGGGTCGTCGTCCAGGATCAGGCAACGGCCTTGCAGCGGCCGGGCAGGTTGGCTGCGGGGGCTGTCGGGGCAAGGGCCCGGGGCCGCTGCGGGCAATTGCAGCCAGAAGCAGGAGCCTGCGCCCAGGCGCGACTGCAGGCCATGCTGCGCGCCCATCAGGTCCACGCAGCGTGCCACCACGGCCAGCCCCAGTCCATGACCTTCGCGGTTGATGTGCCAGGCATGCTGGGGGCGGTAGAAGGGCTGGTAGATGCGGGCCTGGTCTTCCAGCGCCACGCCCAGGCCCGTGTCCCATACCTCGATGCGCCAGTGGCCCTGCCGCCGCCGCGCACCGATGAGCACGCCGCCCTGCGGCGTGTAGCGCAGCGCGTTGTGCACCAGGTTGGACAGCGACTGGCGCAGCAGCGCGGCATCGGCCTGCACGGCTGCGCCCGCTGGCGGCATGTGCAGCCGCAGGCGCAGCCCGCGCGAACGGGCCTCGGCCAGGAACTGGATCTCCAGCTCGTTGAAAAACGGGCGCAGCAGCAGCGGCTCGGGCCGCACCGCCACCTGGCCGGATTCGATCTTGGACAGGTCGAGCAGCGAGTTGAACATCAGCTGCACCGACTGCAGGTTCAGCCGCAGGTCGGACAAGGGCGCGGCCAGGGCTGCGTCGCGGTTGCGCAGCGCGATGGCTTCGGTGAGCAGGCCCATGGCGTGCACGGGCTGGCGCAGGTCGTGGGCGGCGGTGCTCAGAAAACGGTTCTTCTCGGCCAGTGCGGCCTCGGCGGCGTCGCGCGCTTCGCGGTACTGGGCCGACAGCTGCTGGCCACGCTCCTCCAGCCAGACCTGGTGTACAAAAAAACGGTGTGCCGTGTGCGAGTGCCGGTACATGGTGAAGGTGTGCAGCAGCGACAGCGGAAGGATGAAATACCAGTGCTGGGGAAACAGCCAGGGCTGCACCAGCAGCGCGGCGTTCCACCCGGTCATGAAAAACCGCATGAACACGCTCAGCACCGGCGTCTGGTGCGTGGCATTGCCCGCCACAATGGCTGCGTTGGTCACCAGCAGCAACAGCGCAAAGTCGTAGCTCGCATGGCCCGCCACGATGACCACCGGGGCCGTGGTGCCTGCGCCATGGACCAGCGCGCAGAGCTCCAGGCGCGGGCGCCAGCGGCGCATGAGGTCGGCCGCATCCAGCCTGCCCTGGTCCTGGCGGAAAACGCGGCGCAAGTGGTGGGAGGCGGCTGCAAACACCACATAGAAGCCGAACCACCCCCACATCCAGCGTGCGTCATGCTGCAGCTGGTAGAACAGCGTGAGCGCCAGCGCCACCAGGGGCAGCACCATGATGCTGGTGTGCAGGCGCTGGTAGGTCATCTCCAGCAGCCGGGCCTGGCCCGCCATGCTCACGGTCTGCAGCGAGGCCTGCGGGGGCTCCTGGGCCGGGGCTGGCGCGGCAGGGGCGTTGACCGGGTCCATGTCAGCGCACCGGCATTGCGAACGGCGTGAACCGCGCGAGCCACGAAGGCCGTGCAAACCCACCCCTGGCCTGCATCACACGTCGCCCATGGACGGCAACACCAGCCGCCGCCCGCGCAGGCGCGTGATCGCCTCCACTCGTGTGCGGGCGCCCAGGCGCAGCAGGATGGCGCTCATGTGCTCCTTGACCGTGCTCTCCGACAGGTCGTACTGCAGCGCAATGCGCTTGTTGGGCAACCCCTGCAGCACCAGCGCCAGGATTTCGCCCTGGCGCATCGACAGGCCCAGCTCCGTCGGCGTCACGGGCAGGTCGCGGCTGCGCGGGGGCTGGCCGCTGTGGCTGGCGGGCTCAAACCAGGCCAGGCCACACAGCAGCGCCTCCACCGCCTGGGCAAAGGTCTCGGGCGGGGCCTGCTTGTGGATGAATCCATGGGCACCCGCCTGGCGCACGCGCTCCATCACGTTCGGGTCGTCGTCACCGCTGATCACCGCCAGGGCGCTGCCGGGGCAGTGCTGGCGCAACTGGGCAATCAGGTCCAGTGCAGCTCCTTCGGCCAGCCAGAAGTCGATGAGGGCAATGGCGGGTGCACCGCGTTCGGCCACCAGGGGCAGCACGTCCTCGGTGCGGCCCGCCACGGCCACCTCCATCCGGGGCAGGCGCGAGCGCAGGAACTCGGCCACGCCGCGTGCTACCAGCGGGTGGTCGTCCAGGACAAGGGCATAAGGGGGCGGTGGCATGACCAGGTCGGCAGGGGTAGGGGCGCAGGGCGGCACCAAGGGCAAATTTTGCCAAGTGTGGCCCAGGCGGGGTGGCGCGCAAACCCTACCCTGGTAGGGTTCCGCACGGCGTGCTGCGCTGCACAGAATCCGCCCTCCATTCACCACCCCGGAGGTTTCCGCACATGGCTTCAACCCGCGCACAGCGCATTTTGCACCCCGCACGGCCCGTTTTCCGCTGGGCCCCCCTTGGCCTGGCCGCAGCGCTGCTGGCAGCATGTGGCGGTGGCGACGACAACAACGGCAGCACGCCCCCTCCGGCCGTGGGGGTGTTCACGGTGGGAGGCGATGTGGCCGGCCTCGGGGCGGGCAAGGCCGTGACCCTGCAGAACCTGGGCACCGACGACCTCACGGTCAGCACCAACGGCAACTTTGTGTTCAACACCCGCATGGACCGGGGCGTGGCCTACGCCGTCACCATCAAGGCACAGCCCGCAGGCCAGCGCTGCACCGTGGCCCAGGGCACAGGCACCGCCACGGCCAATGTGAGCAATGTGCAGGTGCGCTGCGAGAACCTGGCCGCCGCCACCTTCACCGTGGGCGGTGCTGTCACGGGCCTCACCGGCAGCGGCCTGGTGCTGCAGAACAACGGGCGTGACGATCTGGGCGTGGCGGCCAACGGCGGCTTCAGCTTTGCCACGCCGCTGGCAGGGGGGGCTGCCTATGCGGTTACCGTGAAGACCCAACCCAGCGGGCAGGGCTGCACTGTGGCCAACGGCACGGGCACCGTGGGGTCAGCCCATGTGACCACGGTGGAGGTGCGCTGCACAACTGCTGCTGCAGCCCTGCCTGAGGGCGACTGGAAGCAGGGCCAGTGCTCCCTGGCGCGGCCTGGCGTGTGGGGGCGCTTCCTGTGGCGCATTGCCCGGCAAAGCGACGCGCGGGCCACGGTCGCGCAGGGCTTGCTTACCTATACCAATGCCGAGTGCTCAGGCCAGGGTACGCTCGCAGGGCCACTGACGGACCTGGGGGTGTTCAGCTTTGATCGCAATGGAAGTACTGCAACGGCCACGGCTTTCTGGAGCACCTGGGTGACGCCGTCGGGCTTAACATCGCGCTCCGTGTGGACCCGCAAGGGGGCCTATCTGTGTGTGTTCGGTGACAGCACTCCCACCGTGTTTCCCACGGCGGCCAGTGCAGAGGCCTACGCAGACCTGATCATTCCCAATAAGACTTGCTATACGCAGAATTGAGGATGCAGGCTTGCCCGCTGGCGGACATGGGTGTCTGCCGGCAAGCACATTCGACGTTGCGGTAATGCGCATACCAAAAAAACCGCCATTGGATGCAATGGCGGTTTTTTCCATGGCGGACGTGGTGGCTACTTCGACAGTTCCCCCACCGTGGCTGCATCCAGGCGGCCCGACTGCGCGATGCCGCGATCCTTCTGGAATGCGCGCAGCGCAGCCGTCGTTTTGCCGCCCATGGCCCCATCGGGCACGCCCGCGTTGTAGCCCAGCTCGTTGAGCCGGGCCTGGGCGTCCTTCAGTGCCAGGCCGGGGGCGCCAGCTGCGCCACCGGCGGCCGCACGCGGTGCCGAGGTCTGCGACGGAGGTGCCGCGCCATCCACCCCCAGGCGGCCGCCGCCACCCAGGCCCTGGCCGCGCACCGTCTGCGCCTTGTAGTTGCGCAGCGAACGCACCATCTGGTTGAACGCATCCATGAAGGCGGCGGCAATCACCTTGCCCTCGGCGGTGTTGGAGTAGCCGCCCAGGCGTGCGCCGCCCGATCCGCCCAGCAACTGGCCCATGGCGCCAAAGTCTGTCTTGGCTGCGCTGCCCTCCGAGGCCGCCACCTGCACGCCCGATCGGTTGTCGATGAGGGTGAGCAGGGTGCTGGCCTCCTTGGTGTTCAGGCTGCCGCCGATGGCTGCGAGCAGCCCGCCCGCGCGCCCGCCGACAAGCCCGCCCAGCGAGGCCGACGCGCCGCCTGCGTTGTGGTTCTGGAAGATGATTTCAGGCGAGAGCCCATAGTCCGAGGCCACCATCTGCCCCTGGCCAAAGTTGCTGCCCTGGCGCATTTCGCCCGACTGCATGAGCGCCCGCTCGCGGGTCATGGCGTTCATGCCTGCGGCGCCGCGCTCCACCACCACAAAGCAGTTGGATTGCTGCACCAGCAGGCGCAGCAGGTTGGCGGTGGGCGGCAGGCGGTACTGGTCGCGCAGGATGGTGTACCACCCCGCCTGCTGGTTCTCGATGAGCGATACCGTGCCCAGCGACGACTCGCAGCGCTCCAGCTCGCTGCTGGCGGCATCGGTGGCAGCGCCCGCGGCACTGCCGGTGGCCACGGTCTTGGCGTCGGCGCTGCCCATGCGCATGTTGGTGGTTTCGCAGCCCGACAGCAGCACTGCAGCCGTCAGGGCGATCGCCAGGGCGGACAGGCGCGGCAAGCGCGCTGGTGCGTGGGCGTGAACGTGGGGGTGGGCGGACGGGGTTCCGCAGGCAAGGAAGGAGGTCATAGGCCGATGAATAGATGGCGCAAAACGCCAGAACAAAAGGCCTTGATCTTTCGTGCGGCGCCCTGCCGCAGCAACCCGACCGAAGCAGGGTTCCTCAACCGTGAAAAACGTGGTGGTGCGGTGCTGTCTCAGCCACCCCGGCGCCGCAGCACCACCGTGATCTGCCCGTTGGTTTCAATCGTCGCCCGCTCCACCTCATGCAGGTGCAGGCAGCCGCTGGCGCGCAGCGCGGCCTCCAGGTCGTCGGTGGAGAGCAACTCCTTGCGCATCAGGTCTGTATTCACCTGCCCCTGCTGCACCAGCACCTGCGGGCTGCCGTCGATCAGGCGCTCCATCCACGCAAAACGAAAGGTCAGCTGCGCCAGCACCACATGGCAGCCGATGAGTGTGGCGGCAGAGACCAGCCCGCCCACCAGCGAGTTGTCGCCCGCGTTCATCGAGTTCTGCACCGCGTTCGACAGGATCAGCAACAGCACCAGGTCGAATGGCGCGTACTGCCCCGTCTGCCGCTTGCCCGTGAGGCGCAGGAACACCAGCAGGAACACATAGACCACCACGCCGCGCAGCACGAATTCCCACCACGGCACATTCATATCCCACATTGCAGGGCTCCTTGTTGCAGGGTTGTTTCGCGCGCCAGTCTACGGCGCTGAGCGAAAATCCGGCGGTCTCGCCTGCCTTCGCAGGCCGCCCCCTTTTTAAAGACGCACCCTCCATGCAACGCCGCCAATTCCACCGAACCAGCGCCCTGGCTGCCCTGCTGTATGCCACCGGGCAGCAGGCCTGGGCCTTATCGCTGGGAGACCTGTCGTCTGCCGACGCATCCAAGGGGCTCAAGGCGGCGCTGGCGCAGGGCGCCCAGGCGGCAGTGGCCCTGTTGGGGCGGCCCGATGGCTTTCTGGGCAACCCCCAGGTGCGCATCGGCCTGCCGGGGTATCTGGACGACGCCGCCAAGGTCATGAAGTCGCTGGGCCAGGGGCGGCGCATTGACGAACTGGTCACCTCCATCAACCGCGTGGCAGAAGCCGCCGTGCCCATGGGCCGTGACCTGCTGGCGGGTGCCGTACAGAACATGACGGTGACGGATGCCAAGAACATCCTCACCGGCGGCAGCACCTCGGTCACGGCCTTTTTTGCCGAGAAGACACGCGCCCCGCTGGGTCAGCGGTTTCTGCCGGTGGTGAACCAGGCCACCGAGAAGGTGGGCCTCACGCAGAAGTACAACGCCTTCGCAGGCAAGGCCGCCAGCTTCGGCCTGCTCAAGCCCGAGGAGTCCAACCTCGCGCAGTACGTCACCGGCAAGACGCTGGACGGCCTGTACTTCATGATCGGCGAGGAAGAGCGCCGCATCCGCCAGAACCCGGCCGGTGCGGGCAGCGCCATCGTCCGCAAGGTGTTCGGAACGCTGAGATGATCTGCGTCCGTGTGAAAGGCATGCCTCCGTGTCTCTGACGAACTCCGAACTCTGCCCTTGTGGCCGAACCCAGGTCACGCCCGGCAAAAGCGCCAAGGCTGTGGCACTGCCGTACGCAGGCTGCTGCGGCCGCTACCTCGACCATTGGGGTGACGCCGCCGCGCCCGATGCCGAAAGCCTCATGCGTTCGCGCTACACCGCTTTTGTGTTGGAGCGGGCCGACTACCTGCAGGCCACCTGGCATCCCAGCACCCGCCCGGCGGCGCTGGATTTTGAGCCCGGCACCAAGTGGCTGGGGCTGGAGGTGCGCCGCCACCGCCCCACCGGCGAAGACCGCGCCGAGGTGGAGTTTGTCGCCCGTTACCGCGTGGGCGGCCGCGCCGTGCGCCTGCACGAAACCAGCCGCTTCGTGCGCGAAGGTGGGCGCTGGTTCTATGTGGATGGCGACATCCGTGGCTGAGAATTTGAATAAAAATGGCCGTCTGCGCGCGACCATCATGCCTTGATAGCTATGAAATTTGAAGCAATCCTGTTTGACTGCGACGGCGTGCTGGTAGACAGCGAGCCCATCACCAACGGTGTGCTGCGCGACATGCTCCACGAAGCGGGCTGGGCCCTGACACCCGCAGAGTGCATGCGCATCTTCGTTGGCAAGACCGTGCGCAGCGAGGCGGCCCGCATCGAGGCCCACACGGGCCGCCCGCTCACCGACGCCTGGATGGCCGACTTCTACGCGCGCCGCAACGCCGAGCTGGAGCAGCGGCTCACCGCCATCGCGCATGTGCACGACGCCATCGACCGCGTGCACACCCACCACGGTGGGCGCATCGCCTGTGCCTCGGGGGCCGACCGTTTCAAGGTCGAGATGCAGCTGGCCAAGGTGGGCCTGGCGACCTACTTTGCGGGCCGCGTGTTCAGTGGCCACGAAATGCCCGCCACCAAACCCGCCCCTGATGTCTACCTGGCCGCTGCCGCCGCGTTGCAGGTGGCGCCCACGCGCTGCGCGGTGGTCGAGGACACCGTCACCGGCGTCACGGCGGGAGTGGCCGCCGGGGCCACCGTGTATGCCTATGCCCCGCTGGGCCACGGCGGAGATGCCAGCGACAGCGACGAGGCACTGCGCGCGGCCGGTGCCGTGCAGGTGTTCCGCAGCATGGCTGAATTGCCCGGTCTGCTGGGCTGCTGATTCCACAACCACCCACCCAAGAGAAGAGGGCCTGGCGATGCGCGTAACAAACCAAACGCTGTGGGTGTGGCGCGCAGCGCGCACGGTGGCGGCGCTGGGGATCGCCCTGGTGCTGGCCGGCTGCTCCTCCGTCAAGCCCTGGATCAACGAACCCCTGCCGCCCGAGGACCAGAGCATCCCCGTGCGCAAGTCCGAGCGTGACCCCAGCATCCTGGTGGCCGTGACCCTGTCGGGCGGCGGTGCGCGCGCTGCGGCCTTCGGGTTTGGCGTGCTGACCGAGATGCAGGAAACGCGGTTTGTGTGGAACGGCCAGCCCACCACCTTGCTCGACGCCACCGACGTGGTCAGCGGCGTCTCGGGCGGCAGCATCGTGGCGGCCTACTTTGCGGCGCATGGCATTGACGGCCTGCCGCGCTTCGAGCACGAGTTTCTGCGCCAGAACTTCCAGAACAGCCTCATCACCCAGGCGCTGCGGCCCGGCAACCTCATCGACCTCACCTCGCCCTGGCTGGGCCGCACCCACCTGCTCGCGCGGCGGCTCGATGAGCTGTATGGCGGCCTCACCTTTGGCGACGTGGAGCGCCGCCCGCGCCACCCGCAGCTGTTCATCACCGCCACCGACATGTCGCTGGGCACGGGCTTCGAGTTCACCTGGGAGCAGTTCTCGCTCATCTGCTCGGACCTGCGCAAGGTGCCGCTGTCGTTTGCCGTGGCCTCGTCATCGGCCGTGCCGCTGCTGCTCAGCCCCATGACGCTGAAGAACTACGCCGACCAGTGCCCCGAGCGCCGCAGCACCTCGGCCGCCAGCGCCCGCGCTGCCACCGGCGACTACCGCGCCCGGCTGTACCGCGCGCACGAGCTGAGCTACACCGACGCGCGGCGCAAGCCCTACATCCACCTGGTGGATGGCGGCCTGGCCGACAACCTGGGCGTGCAGCGCCTGCTCGACCGCGCCCTGGCCGGTGGTGGCCTGCGCCAGACCTTCAGCGAGGTGGGCATACCGCCCGGCACCATCCGCAAGCTGGTGCTGATCACCGTGAACGCCGAGCGCGACCCCTCGGTGGACATCAGCCAGAGCGACAAGGTGCCCAACATGGCGCAGGTGGTGGACGCCTTGCTGTTTGGCACCGGCGCCCGCGCCACGCGCGAAACGCAGGAGTTTCTGCGCGACATCACGCGGCAGTGGCAGCAGTCGCTTGCCAGCGGATCGCCCGGCAGCACCGATGTGTTTGCGCCCGATGCCGAAGTCCACGTGATCCCAGTCAACCTGCGCGACGCACCCGACGACATCGCCCGCCGCCGCCTGCTGCAGGTGCCCACCGCGTTTTCCATCACATCGGAGGAAGTCACCGACCTCATCGAGGCCGGCGGCAGCGTGCTGCGCCACTCGCCGGAGTTCCGGGCGCTGGTGCAATCCCTGCTGCGCCCGGCGCCGCCTGCGGGGCTGCAGGCCAAGGACTGAGGGCGCACGCTCAGGGGCGCTCAGGGCTGCGTATCCGGCGCCGGGGTCGTGGGCACGCCCTGTTCCTCTGCCGCCCGCACCTGCACTTCCATCGCGCGCTGGTAGCCCGGCCGCTGCTGCAGCCGCTGCCAATACGCTTGCGTAGCGGGCCCAAACTGTGGCGCCAGCCCCAGGTGCTGCGCCAGCAGCAGCGCATACCCCACCGCCACATCCGCCGCCGTGAACCGGCCCGCGCACAGGTGCTCGCTGCCGCTGTGGATCAATGCCGTTTCTACCGCGCGCAGCCGCGCCAGAAACCAGCGGCTGTAGTCCTCCACCACCTGCGGCTGCTTGCGCTCTGCAGGCTCAAAGCGCCCATAGCGCAGCACCAGCGTCTGCGGAAAGGTCAGCGTGGCATCGCTCATGTGCAGCCAGTTCAGGTACGCGCCATACGCCGGGTGCGTGGGCGCCACATCCAGCCCCGCGTCGGGGTGTGTGGCCGCGAGGTACTGGCACATGGCGGCGGATTCGGTCATGCGCACATCGCCTTGCACCAGCAGAGGCACCGTGCCCAGCGGGTTCTCGTCCAGAAACCACCGCGCCTTGGCGCGGGGCGGGAAGGGGAGCATGTGGAGCTGGTAGGGGAGCTGCAGCTCTTCGAGCATCCACAGGGGGCGGAAGGAGCGGGCGCTGACGCAGTGGTGGAGGTGGAGCATGGGATAGGTAGCAAAAGTGCGGCGGTAGCGCAGGCCAGTGTATTGGCGGGTGGCTACGGGGGGCGCCCTGTGGCCGCCATGCAGGGTGCAGATTGCGCCACCAGGCCCGTTGCATCACGCTTGGCTTGCGTGGCGCCGAAACTCCGCCGGGGACTGCCCCGTCCACCCGCGAAACGCCCGGATAAAACTCTTCTCGTTCTCAAACCCCGCCGCCTCGGCCACCTGTTTGATGGGCCGTTGCGTGCGGTGCAGCAGCTCCACCGCGCGGGTGCGGCGCACGTCATCTTTTAATCCCTGCAGCGTGGCGCCTTCTTCCCTCAGCTGCCGGTGCAGCGTGCGGGGCGACACATGCAGCAGCGCGGCCAGGGATTCGGCGCTGTGCTGGGGCAGGGCGTGGGCCGGTTGACCCGGCAGGGGCGCGGCCAGCAGCTGGCGCACGCGCTGCACCAGCAGGCGGTCGCGCCGGTAGTGCAGCACCGTGAGAGGCAGGGCGTGTTGCAGCATCTGGCGTAGGGCCTGTTCGTCGCGGCGCAGGGGCAGGTGCAGGTAGCGGGCGTCGAAGTGGATGGCGGTGCGCGGCGCGTGGAAGGTGACGGGGCCCCGGAACAGCACGGCATAGGCATCGGCATGCGGCGGCGGGTCAAACGCAAACTCGGCTGAGATGAGCGGGATGCGCGAGTCCACCATCCAGCAGGCCAGGCCGTGGGCATTGCGCAATACGGAGACCAGACAGAACTCGCGCAGCACGCCCAGGTCGCGCGCCTCGGTGATGCGCAGCGTGGCGGTGTCCCCCTCGGTGGTCAGCTGCAGTGCAATGTCGTCCGTCAGCAGCCCGTGGTGGCGGCACCAGCGGGCCAGGGCCACCTGCAGTGTGGGTGAGCTGATGCTGGCGCGCGCCAGCATGCCGTAGCTGCCCCAGGGCAGGCGGCGGCTGAACCAGCCCAGGGCTTCGTCGTCCAGCTCCTGCATGGCTGCGTCGGAGATCTGCTCCATCTGCCAGGCGGTGATGCGGGCGCTGTCGTCCTGCAGCAACTGCGGCGCAATCTGTGCCTGGGCCAGCGCGCGTTCGGGGCTCAGGCCGCGCCGTTCGTAGGCCAGGACAATGGCGCGTACAAAGGCTATGGGCGTGGCGGCGGTGGCTGTGGCGGGCGCGGGCAAGCGGTGGGCGGGTGGGGTGGACGGTTTCACGCCGCAGAGTGTGCCAGCCGTGGCACGATTTGCAACCATTGTGTCCACCTGCAAGGGGTTCAGGCTTCTATGCTTACGGATCGCCCGCCCGCATCTTCTTGTGGCGCAGGGCCGGATGACAGAGCCGAGGAGACAACACCCGTGACGAGCAGCGCAGCCGCAACGAACTCCGCACCGCTGGTGGACAGCCACGCCCGTGGCGCCACCGACGTTCCCCTGATCGAGCAGACCATCGGCGCCTTTTTTGCCGACATGGTGGCCCGCCAGCCCGAGCGCGAGGCGTTGGTCAGCGTGCACCAGGGCCGCCGCTACACCTACGCCCAATTGCAGACCGAGGCCCACCGCCTGGCCAGCGCGCTGCTGGGCATGGGGCTCACGCCCGGCGACCGCGTGGGCATCTGGTCGCACAACAACGCCGAATGGGTGCTGATGCAGCTGGCCACCGCGCAGGTGGGCCTGGTGCTGGTCAACATCAATCCCGCCTACCGCACGGCCGAGGTGGAATATGCGCTGAACAAGGTGGGCTGCAAGCTGCTGGTGAGCATGGCGCGCTTCAAGACCAGCGACTACCTGGGCATGCTGCGTGAGCTGGCGCCCGAGTGGCAGGGCCAGCAGCCGGGCCACCTGCACGCGGCCAAGCTGCCGCAGCTGAAGACGGTGGTGTGGATCGATGACGAAGCGGGGCAGGGCGCCGACGAGCTTGGCCTGATGCGCTTTACCGAGCTGATTGCACGCGGCAACGCGGCCGACCCGCGTCTGGCGCAAGTCGCAGCCACGCTGAAGGCCACCGACCCCATCAACATCCAGTTCACCAGCGGCACCACGGGCTTTCCCAAGGGCGCCACGCTCACGCACCGCAACATCCTGAACAACGGCTTCTTCATTGGCGAATGCATGAAGCTCACGCCCAAAGACCGGCTGTGCATCCCCGTGCCGCTGTACCACTGCTTTGGCATGGTGCTGGGCAACCTGGCCTGCTTCACGCATGGCGCGACCATCGTCTACCCCAACGACGGATTTGACCCGCTCACGGTGCTGCAGACGGTGCAGGACGAACGCTGCACCGGCCTGCACGGCGTGCCCACCATGTTCATCGCCGAGCTGGACCACCCGCGTTTTGCCGAGTTCAACCTCAGCACCCTGCGCACCGGCATCATGGCCGGCTCGCCGTGCCCCACCGAGGTGATGAAGCGCGTGGTGGAGCAGATGAACCTGCGCGAGATCACCATCGCCTACGGCATGACCGAGACCAGCCCCGTGAGCTGCCAGAGCAGCACCGACACGCCGCTTTCCAAGCGCGTATCGACCGTGGGCCAGGTGCAGCCGCACCTGGAGGTCAAGATCGTGGACCCCGACACCGGGGCGGTGGTGCCCGTTGGCCAGCGCGGCGAGTTCTGCACCAAGGGCTATTCGGTGATGCACGGCTACTGGGGCGACGAAGCCAAGACGCGCGAAGCCATTGATGCCGACGGCTGGATGCACACCGGCGACCTGGCCACCATGGACGCCGAGGGCTATGTGAACATCGTGGGCCGCATCAAGGACATGGTGATCCGGGGCGGCGAGAACATCTACCCGCGCGAGATTGAAGAATTTATGTACCGCCACCCCCAGGTGCAGGACGTGCAGGTGGTGGGCGTGCCCGACCAGAAATACGGCGAAGAGCTGTGCGCCTGGATCATCGCCAAGCCCGGCACCCAGCCCACCGAAGACGACATCCGCGCCTTCTGCAAAGGCCAGATCGCGCACTACAAGGTGCCGCGCTACATCCGCTTTGTCACCAGCTTTCCGATGACGGTGACGGGCAAGATCCAGAAGTTCAAGATCCGCGACGAGATGAAGGACCAGCTGGGCCTGGAAGAACAGAAAACCGCTTGAGAGAGCAAAGACCGTATGACCATTCTCGACACCCAACTCAACGCCCGCTCGGCGGACTTTCAGACCAACGCCAGCGCCATGCGCGCGCTGGTGGATGACCTGCGCGCCCAGCAGGACAAGATCGCCCAGGGCGGCGGCGAGGCAGCCCGCGCCAAACACACCGCACGCGGCAAGCTGCTGCCGCGCGAGCGCGTGGCCAACCTGCTGGACCCAGGCACGCCCTTCCTGGAGCTGGCCCCGCTGGCGGCGCTGAACATGTACAACAACGACGCACCCGGCGCGGGCCTGATCGCAGGCATCGGCCGCGTGAGCGGGGTGGACTGCATGATCGTGTGCAACGACGCCACGGTGAAGGGCGGCACCTACTACCCCATGACGGTGAAGAAGCACCTGCGCGCGCAGGAGGTGGCCGCGCAGAACCGCCTGCCCTGCATCTACCTGGTGGACTCCGGCGGCGCCAACCTGCCCAACCAGGACGACGTGTTCCCCGACCGCGACCACTTCGGCCGCATCTTCTACAACCAGGCCAACATGAGCGCCCAGGGCATCGCGCAGATCGCGGTGGTCATGGGCAGCTGCACGGCCGGTGGCGCCTACGTGCCCGCCATGAGCGATGAATCCATCATCGTCAAGAACCAGGGCACCATCTTCCTGGGTGGCCCGCCGCTGGTGAAGGCTGCCACGGGCGAGGTGGTAAGCGCCGAAGACCTCGGCGGTGGCGACGTGCACACGCGCCTCTCGGGTGTGGCCGACCACCTGGCGCAAAACGACCTGCATGCGCTGCAGCTGGCACGCACGGCGGTGCGCAATTTGAATAAAAACAAGGCCCCTGCGCTCGCTGATCAAGCCCCGGCAGCTCCTAAATTCGCAGCAGAAGAGCTGTATGGCGTGATCCCCGTGGACACGCGCAAGCCCTTTGATGTGCGCGAGATCATTGCGCGTGTGGTGGACGGCAGCGAGTTCGACGAGTTCAAGGCCCGCTTCGGTAGCACCCTGGTGTGCGGCTTTGCGCGCATCGAGGGCATGCCCGTGGGCATCATCGCCAACAACGGCATCCTGTTCAGCGAGAGCGCACAAAAAGGGGCGCACTTCATCGAGCTGTGCTGCCAGCGCAAGATCCCTCTGGTGTTCCTGCAGAACATCACCGGCTTCATGGTCGGCCGCAAGTACGAAAACGAAGGCATCGCCCGCCACGGAGCCAAGCTGGTCACGGCCGTGGCCACGGCGAGTGTTCCAAAGTTCACCATCATCATCGGCGGCAGCTTTGGCGCGGGCAATTACGGCATGTGCGGCCGCGCGTACAGCCCCCGCTTCCTCTGGATGTGGCCCAACGCGCGCATCAGCGTGATGGGCGGCGAGCAGGCCGCCAGCGTGCTGGCCACCGTCAAGCGCGACGGCATCGAGGCTAAGGGCGGCCAGTGGACCATGGAGGAAGAAGAAGCCTTCAAGGCCCCCATCCGCCGCCAGTACGAAGAGCAGGGCCACCCCTACTACGCCACCGCGCGGCTGTGGGACGACGGCGTGATCGACCCGGCTGATACCCGCCGCGTGCTGGCGCTGGGCCTGTCGGCCACGCGCAATGCGCCGATCGAAGACACCAAGTTCGGCATCTTCCGCATGTGAGGTAGTCGATGGACGCCGTGGCCCACTTCACCCTGCTCGCACGCTACAACGTGTGGGCCACGGCGCGCCTGCTGGATGCAGTGCGGGCGCTGCCGGAAGAGGACTACCGGCGCGATGTGGGCTTGTTCTTCAAAAGCATCCACGGCACGCTCAACCACCTGCTGGTGGGCGAGCATCTGCTGTGGTTTGTGCGGTTTGCCGAAGCCCGTTCGCCCACGGTGGCACTGGATGCCGAGGTGGAGCCTGACCGCGTGCAATTGGATGCCCGCCTGCGCGAGGGCGCTGCCCGCTGGGCTCCGCTGATCGCTTCGTTCAAGCCCGACCGCTGGAGCGGCACGCTCGACTACACCACCATGCGTGGCACAGCGGCATCGCTGCCGTTTGCGGCCACGCTGGCGCATGTGTTCAACCACAGCACACACCACCGGGGCCAGATCACCGCTGCGCTGACTGCCCTCGGCCAGCCCAGCCCCGAGCTGGACCTTGTCTACTTTCTGCAAAACCCGTCCCAGCCATGAGCAGCCAGAACCTTTCCATCACCCAGACCGGCGCCGTGGCGCGCATCACGCTCACCCAGCCCGAGGTGCGCAACGCGTTCAGCGACGAAGTCATTGCCGAGATCACCGCCGCCTTCACGGATGTGGGCAGCCGCCCTGATGTACGCGCCGTGGTGCTGGCGGCCGAGGGCCCCGCGTTCTGCGCGGGCGCCAACCTCAACTGGATGCGCCGCATGGCCGACTACACGCGCGACGAAAACATCGCCGACGCGGGCAAACTGGCCGAGATGTTGCGCGTGATCTACGAGTGCCCCAAGCCCACGGTGGCCCGTGTGCAGGGCGATGTGTATGCGGGCGGCATGGGCCTGGTGGCGGCGTGCGACATGGCGGTGGCAGTGGACACCGCAGGCTTTTGTCTCAGCGAGGTGAAGCTGGGGCTCATCCCCGCCACCATCAGCCCCTACGTAATCCGTGCCATGGGGGCGCGCGCTGCGCACCGCTACTTCCTCACGGCCGAGCGCTTTGATGCGTTTGATGCGCTGCGCATCGGTTTTGTGCACACCGTGGTGGCGGCCGACCAGCTCGATGCCAAGGTGGACGAGCTGCTCAAGGCGCTCGTCAGCGCCAGCCCCAACGCCGTGCGCGCCTGCAAGAAGCTGGTGCTGGATGTGGCCGAGCGCGAGATCAACGCCGGTCTGATCGCCGCCACGGTACAGGGCATTGCAGACATCCGCGCCAGCGACGAAGGCAAGGAAGGCGTGCAGTCCTTCCTGAACAAGCGCAAGCCATCGTGGCTTCTGGGTTGACGGGCTGAGAGCACGCCACCATGGACCAGCTCTGGCTCACCATCGTGCAGTGGCTCCACACGCTGGGGCTGCACGTCGATGCCGGCACCGCACGCGACGTGGCCGCAGGCGCGGCGCGTGCCACGGCGCAGCTCGACATGCCCAGCCTGCTGGCGCTGGCCGCAGCGCTGGGGTGGGCCAGCGGCTTTCGGCTGTATGCCGTGGTCTTCATCGTGGGCGGGATGGGGGCACTGGGCTGGCTGGCGCTGCCGCCGGGCTTGCAGGTGCTGCAAAGCCCGCTGGTGCTGCTGGTGGCCGGCAGCCTGATGCTGGTCGAATTCTTTGCCGACAAGGTGCCATGGGTGGACAGCGCCTGGGACGCCGTGCACGCGTTCATCCGCGTGCCGGGTGGCGCGCTGCTGGCTGCAGGCGTGTTCGGTGCTGACAACGCCACGATGGGCGTGGTCGCCGGGCTGCTGGGCGGGTCGCTCGCCGCCACCGCGCTGGCCACCAAGATGACCACGCGCGCAGCGGTCAACACCTCGCCCGAACCATTTTCCAACTGGGGCCTGTCGTTCTTTGAAGACGGCCTGGTGGTGGCCGTGGTGTGGCTGGCCACGCAGTACCCGGTGGCGTTTGGTGTGGCGCTGGTGGTGATGGTGGCCGTGTCGGTGCTGCTGCTGGTGGTGCTGTTCAAGTTTCTGCGCGCCGTGGTGCGGCGCCTTTCTTCTTTCTTTTCTGGTTCTGCCAAGGTGGCCTAAATGTTCAAAAAGATTCTGATTGCCAATCGTGGAGAGATCGCCTGCCGTGTCGCGGCCACCGCAAAGCGCCTGGGTGTCAAGACCGTCGCCGTGTACTCCGATGCCGACACCAATGCCAAACACGTGGCCGTCTGCGACGAGGCCGTGCACATCGGCGGCAGTGCGCCCAAGGACAGCTACCTGCGCTGGGAGCGCATCATCGAGGCAGCCAAATCCACAGGCGCACAGGCCATCCACCCCGGCTACGGTTTCCTGAGCGAGAACGAAGACTTCGCCCAGGCTTGCGCGGCGGCGGGCGTGGTGTTCATTGGTCCGCCCGCATCGGCCATCAAGGACATGGGGCTCAAGGCCGAGTCCAAGCAGCTCATGGAAAAGGCCGGTGTGCCCCTGGTGCCCGGCTACCACGGCGCCGACCAGGACCCGGCCCTGTTGCAGCGCGAGGCCGACCGCATTGGCTACCCCGTGCTCATCAAGGCCAGCGCGGGTGGCGGTGGCAAGGGCATGCGCGCGGTGGACAAGAGCGAAGACTTTGCCGCCGCGCTCGAATCGTGCAAGCGTGAGGCCATCAACAGCTTTGGTGACGACGCAGTGCTGGTGGAGAAGTACGTGCAGCGTCCCCGTCACATCGAGATCCAGGTGTTTGGCGACACGCATGGCAACTGCGTGTACCTGTTCGAGCGCGACTGCTCGGTGCAGCGCCGCCACCAGAAAGTGCTGGAAGAAGCCCCCGCCCCCGGCATGACGCCCGCACTGCGCGCGCAGATGGGCGAGGCCGCCGTGGCCGCCGCCAAGGCCGTGAACTACGTGGGCGCGGGCACGGTGGAATTCATCGTGGAGCAGCCGGGCGGCTACGAGCGGCCCGACCAGATGAAGTTCTACTTCATGGAGATGAACACCCGCCTGCAGGTGGAGCACCCCGTGACCGAGGCCATCACCGGCCTGGACCTGGTGGAGTGGCAGTTGCGCGTGGCCTCGGGCGAGCCGCTGCCCCTGCAGCAGCAAGACCTGCGCATCCAAGGCCATGCCATTGAGGCCCGCATCTGCGCCGAGAACCCCGACAACAACTTCCTGCCCGCCACGGGCTCACTCAATGTGTATGCGCTGCCCGAGTGCGTGACGTTCGAGAGGGGCGCGGTCCGCGTGGACTCCGGCGTGCGCCAGGGCGATGCGATCAGCCCGTTCTACGACTCCATGGTGGCCAAGCTCATCGTGCATGGCGACACGCGCGAGCAGGCGCTGGCACGGCTGGATGACGCGCTGGCGCAGACCCACATCGTGGGCCTGGCGACCAACGTGCAGTTCCTGCGCCGCGTGGCGAAGACGGATGCGTTTGCACAAGCCAAGCTCGACACCGCGCTGATCCCGCGCGAGCAGGCCGTGCTGTTCCACCAGGAGCCCGTGGGCCTGCCGCTGGCCGCCGCCGCTGCCGTGGCGCAAACGCTGCTGAAGGAGCGCGCCAGCGAAGGCGTGGACTCGTTCAGCCGCCGCGACGGCTTCCACACCCATGGTGTGGTGCAGCGCCGCTTTGAGTTCGAGTTTGGCGGCGAGCATGCCAAGGCCTGGCTCACGTACGAGCGCGGTGGCAGCCTGCATCTGGCCGTGGGCGAGGGCGAAACCGCCGTGGCCGGGCCGCTGGTGTTTGCCCCGCAGGCCGATGGCATCGAGCTGCAGTTTGCAGGCCAGCGCACCCGCGCTGCCGTGTATGCCCAGGGCGAGGTGGATCATGTCTTTACCCCGCTGGGCGCTACGCAGATCACCGCCATCGACCTGCTCGCCCATGCGGGCGAGGTGGCGGCCGAAGGCGGGCGCCTCACGGCCCCCATGCCCGGCAAGGTGGTGTCGTTTGCCGTGAAGGCAGGCGACGCGGTGGCCAAGGGCCAGCCCCTGGCGGTGATGGAAGCCATGAAGATGGAACACACCATTGCCGCACCTGCGGATGGTGTGGTGCAGGAACTGCTCTACGCGCCTGGCGACCAGGTGACGGAGGGGGCTGAACTGCTCAAGCTTTCCGCTGCGTGACAGCACGCAGCGGCAGGGCGCGGTACGCTCGGCAGCCATGAAAATCACCTTTTGCTGTACCGACACCAAGGCCGAACCCTGGCTGCAGGGCCTGGCCGCCGCGCTGCCCGGCGCTGATATTTCCGTGTGGCAACCCGGCGCACCGCAGGCCGATTGCGCCGTGGTCTGGGCGCCGCCCCAGCAGTTCATGGACGAGCAGCCGGGGCTCAAGGCCCTGTTCAACATCGGTGCGGGCGTGGATGCGCTGCTCAAACTGCGCCTGCCGCCGCACGCGCTGGTGGTGCGGCTCGATGATGCGGGCATGGCCGTGCAGATGGCCGAGTATGTGTGCCACGCGGTCATCCGCCACTTCCGCGAGTTCGATGCCTACGAGGCTGACATGGCAGCGGGACGCTGGGGCTACCGCAAGCCGCGCCTGCGCAGCGACTTCCCCATCGGCGTGATGGGCCTGGGCGTGCTGGGCGAGCGCGTGGCGAAGGCGCTGGCGCAGTTCGACTTCCCCATCAACGGCTGGAGCCGCAGCCCCAAGGCCATCGAGGGCGTGCGGGCCTTCAGCGGCACAGAGCAGTTCAACGACTTCCTGGCCGCGAGCCGGGTGCTGGTCAACCTGCTGCCGCTCACGCCCGAGACGGCCGACGTGATCAACAAGGACACGCTGGCCCGCCTGCTGCCCGGCGCCTACGTGATCAACGTGGCGCGCGGCGCGCACCTGGTGGACGACGACCTGCTGGCGGCCATCGCCAGCGGCCAGGTGGCGGGCGCCACGCTCGACGTGTTCCGCACCGAGCCGCTGCCTGCAGGCCATGCATTCTGGAGCCAGCCGCGCATCACCCTCACCCCCCACACCTCGGCGCGCACGCTGCGCGACGAGAGCATTGCCCAGATTGCGCGCAAGATCGCGGCGCTGCAGCGGGGCGAGGCCGTGGCGGGCATCGTCAACCCGGCGCGGGGGTATTGAACCCGCGCCTTTTTTGCATCAGGATTCCCATGACCTCCTCCATCCCCTCCCGCGTGCGCCTCATTGATGTGGGCCCCCGCGACGGCCTGCAGAACGAAAAGACGCCGGTGCCCGCCGCCGTCAAGATCGAGCTGGTGCACCGCCTGCAACAGGCCGGCCTGCGCGAGATCGAGGTCACCAGCTACGTGAGCCCGAAGTGGGTGCCGCAGATGGCCGACAACCATGAGGTGATGGCGGGCATTGCGCGCCAGAGCGGCGTGGCGTACTCGGTGCTCACGCCCAACCTCAAAGGCTTTGAGGCGGCCGTGCTGGACAAGCCCGACGAGATCGTCGTCTTCGGCTCGGCCAGCGAGGCCTTCAGCCAGCGCAACATCAACTGCAGCATTGCCGAGAGCATCGAGCGTTTTGCGCCCGTGGTGGAGGCGGCGCTGGCCGTCGGCATCCGCGTGCGGGGTGCCATGAGCTGCACCGTGGGCTGCCCGTACGAGGGCGAGATCGCGACCGAGCGCGTGGCCTACCTGGCGGGCCTGCTCAAGGGCATTGGCGTGCAGCGTGTGGACGTGGCCGACACCATCGGCGTGGGCACGCCGCGCAAGGTGCAGCGCGCCATCGAGGCCACGCTGCAGCACTTTGGCATCGACGAGGTGTCGGGCCACTTTCATGACACCTACGGCCAGGCGCTGTCCAACACGCTGGCGGCGCTGGAGCTGGGCGTGTGGAACTACCAGTCGTCCGTAGCCGGGCTGGGCGGCTGCCCCTATGCCAAGGGCGCCACGGGCAATGTGGCGACCGAGGATGTGGTCTACATGCTGCAGGGCATGGGCATCGAGACGGGCATCGACCTGGACAAGCTCATCGACGCGGGCGCGTACATCAGCGAGTTCCTGGGCCGCAAACCCAACTCGCGCGCAGCGAACGCCCTGCTCACCAAGCGAATGGGGTGAGGCATCTCGGGAGGCGCGTTCGGCGTCTTCTCCCGGTCTTTCGGCGAGGCCACGTCCCTTGCTGGGAGCCGTGGGTTCGCAGAGGTTATTGGCGGTGTGGAAAATGGGTGGAACGACTTTGATTCCGGAGTGAGCAACGATGTGTGGAGCTGAAGTGAAAAACCTGCCCGAAGGCGTGCAGCGCGTGGCTGCGGCGCTCGAATCCCTGGGCCACCCCCACCGCCCGCAGATGCTGGACGACGCCGCGCGCACCGCGCAGCAGGCGGCCGATGCACTGGGCATCGCAGTGGGGCAGATCGCCAAGAGCATCATCTTCCGCCGCAAGAGCGACGATGTGGCCGTGCTGGTGGTCACCTCGGGCGACCGCCGCGTGGACGAGAAAAAGGTCGAGGCCCATGTGGGCGGCAAGATCGGTCGGGCCGATGCTGACTTCGTGAAAAGCCGCACGGGCTTTTCCATCGGCGGTGTCTCGCCCGTGGCGCACGCCACGCCGCCCGTCACGCTCATCGACCAGGACCTGCTGCGCTTTGAGGTGGTGTGGGCTGCCGCAGGGCACCCGCATGGCGTGTTCGCGCTGCACCCCAGCGACCTGCAGCGCCTGACGGGCGCCCCGGTGGTGGATGTGGTCCAAACCCCGGTTGCGGCATGAATGCTATTGATTTGCTAGCTGCAAAGGCAATTCAGTTGCGCGCAGAAGGTCATTTTGACCATGAAAGTGTTGAGCCGGTTCCCTCACCCTGCATCTCCGTGTGCCGCATGTCGCCCGACCGCAGCCACTGCGAAGGCTGCTTTCGCACGCTGGACGAGATCCGCCTCTGGTCGCGTGCCGATGGCAGCCTGCGCCGGGGCATCTGGGAGCAGCTGCTGGGCCGCGCGGGCATCGGCCTTGAGGCACCCCTCTGAGCGGCTGAGCGGCGGCCCTCGCCCGGGCCGCGTCCGTTTTGTGCACGGCGGGGCGCCGTGCAGTGACATGGAGAGCTGACATGAAGCACATCACCTTCTACCTGGACTTTGTCTCGCCCTATGCCTGGCTCGCATTTGAGCGCCTGCCCGAGGCGCTGGAGGGGCTGAGCTACAGCGTGGCCTACCAGCCGGTGCTGCTGGGCGCGTTGCTCCAGCAGCACGCCAACCCCGGCCCGGCGGGCATCGTGCCCAAGCGCGCCTGGACCTACCGCCACGTGACCTGGCTGGGCCACGCGCAGGGCACGCCACTGCAGATGCCCGCTCGCCACCCGTTCAACCCGCTGCCGCTGTTGCGCCAGGCGCTGGCCTGCAGCGACGATGGCGCCATCAACCGCTATGTGGCGGGCACCGTGCTGCGCCATGTGTGGCTGGGCGGGCACGATGCGCTGGACCCCGAACGCCTGGCGGCACTGGCGGCCGATCTGGCCGAGCAGATCCGCCCGGGACAGGACGCGAACAGCGACGGCCCCAAGGCGCTGCTGCGCGCCAACACCGAGGCCGCGCAGGCAGCGGGCGTGTTTGGCGTGCCTGCGTTTGCGGTGGACGGCAAGGTTTTCTGGGGGCTCGACAGCCTGCCCATGCTGCGCGCCTACCTGGAGGGCGACGACTGGTTTGCCGGGGCCGAAGGCGAAGCGCGCTGGGCTGCGTTCGAGGCGTTGCCTTCGGGCCTCAAGCAGGGTTGAGCCCTTATCCACCGCCGTCCCGGTGGCGGGCCAGCCAGCGGTGCTGGGCGGCCAGGCGCTGCACGTCAGCCCAGCTGCTGCACTGCGCGGCCACGCGGGGCCAGATGCGCTGCAGCAGGTCGCATTCCACCAGGGTGTCGGCAGCGGCCTGGTGCCGCACGGCGCAGCGGATGCCGAAGTGCGCCATCCAGTCGTCCAGCGCACGGGCGCGCACCTGCTCGTGGGTGACGGCGCACAGGTGGTCCACGTCCACCCAGGGGTTGGGCAGACCATGCCCGAGGTGCTGGCGTGCATGGCGGTTGATCATGGTGCGGTCAAACGCGGCATGGAAGGCCAGCAGCGGGCTGTCTTGCACGTAGTTTTCAAACGCCTGCAGCGCCTGGGCGGCGGGCATGCCGTTGCGCTGCATCTGCGCGCCAATGCCGTGCAGCAGGATGTTGTCCTTGCTCGATGCCTCGTCCTGCTGCAGCACCACCTCAAAGCTGTCGCCCAGCGCCACGCTGAGCGTGCGGCGCTGCCAGTCCACCCGCAGCGCAATGGCGGCAATGGCCAGCAGGCGGTCGCGGCGCATGTCGAGGCCGCTGGTCTCCACGTCCAGCATCACCCAGCGGTTGCCGGTGTAGGCAGGGGCGGGCCCAAAGGCGCGCCGGATCGGCTCCAGCCAGCGCATGGTGGCTACCGGTCGTAGTCCAGCTGCAGCCGCTGCTGCAGCTGCCGCGCTACCCGAAAGGACTCGCGCAGGATGCGCCGGTCGATGTCATTGAGCTGGTTCACCACGATGCGGTTGGGCGGGGCGGTGTCGGCCGCGCCAAGCCCATGGGCTTCCAGCTGCACCCGCAGGCGCAGGATCTGCAAGAACTCGAAGCCACCCACCCAGGCGCCGGTCTCCGTCTCAGGCAGGCGCCACTGCGCACCGGCGGCCTCCAGGCGCAGCCGTGTGTTGGTCTCATGCACGCCCAGCGCCAGGCTGTAGATGCGTGCGGCGTCCACAAACAGCGCCGTGCCCTGCAGCTTCAGGTCCAGCGCGCCGTGCTCGTCGGCGTCGATGGCACCGCGCCAGTTCAGCGGCACGCTGCGGCCCAGGGCGTTGTGGGCCAGCATCTTGAGGAAGCGCGGGCTGTTGCGCGCAGCCAGCGTCACGTCGGCGCGCAGCGCCTGGGCCAGTGCCACATCGCCGCACAGAGGGCGGAAGTCAAAGTAGATGGAGGCGTTGAGCAGGTCCTGCGGCGAGCCCTGTGCCACCCAGTGCCCGAAGCGCTCGCGCCACTCGTCAAGCTTGAGGCAGCACGCGCTTTCGCCCGCCATGATGCCGCCCCGGCACAGCGGGTAGCCGCAGGCGTCCAGCGCCAGGTTGACGGCATGTGCAAAGTGGCGAATCGCTTCGCGCGACTCGTCGGACACATCGTTGTTCAGGATGATGGCGTTGTCCTGGTCGGTGGCGATGGTCTGCTCGGCCCGCCCCTCGGAGCCCAGGCACAGCCAGCACAGCCACTTCAGGTCGATGCCGAATTCTTCGGCCTTGAGCTGCACCAGGCGCTCGGTCAGCACATCGTTGAGGTGGCTGATCATCGAGGTGAGCTGCCGCGCATGCACGCCCTGCGCGAGCAGGCTGCGCGCCAGGCGCCGGATGTCTTGCGCCGAGGCCTGCAGGGCCTCCACATCGGTGGCCGAACGCAGCGCGGTGCTCACGCTTTTGAGGCTTTGCCGCTGCATGGCGAACAGGTCGCGCTCCGACACCATGCCAATCGCCACCCCGTCGCGCGTGATGGGCACATGGCGGATGCCGAGGCGCGACATCAGCAGCGCCGCGTCTTGCGCCGAATGTTCGCTGGTGAGCGTGCGCACCGGCCGCACCATGACCTCCGCAATGGGCGTGTGCAGCGGCAGCTGGGCCAGCGCCACGCGGCCCAGCACGTCATAGCGCGTGAGGATGCCCACAGGGTGCTGCGCCGCATCCACCACCAGCATCGAGCCCAGGCGCTGCTGGTGCATGGTCTGCAGTGCGGTGTGCAGCGGGGTGCTGGCATCGCAGCTCACCAGTTTTTTGCCGACGAGCGCGCCCAAGGGGGTTTCGAGCGACTGTTCGGCTGCAGCATGGGTGGCATAGGCGGCCTGCAAGGCCTGGCGCGAGAGTGCAAGGAACTGCGCGGTGCGCTGCCCCAGGTACTGCGCAAAGGCCGGGCTGCGGCCCGCCAGCCGGTGCATGTGGTCCACGTCCAGCACCAGCACAAAGGTATCGGTGTTGGCGCGGTAGGTGGCTGTGACAGCGCGCCCGGCCCAGGCGGCGCTCACGGGGAAGAGGTCGCCCGCCTCGTACTCGAACGCGCCCACCGTGTCGGCCAGGCCCCGGGTGCCCGTGACGGCGCCCTGGCGCACGTAGTACAGCGATTGCACGCTGCCGTTCTCCGGGCCAATCACCAGCTCGCCGGGGGCGAAATACTGCTGCTCGCAATGCGACAGGAAATCGTCTACCTCGGCATCCTGCATCTGGGCAAAAGGGGCGTGCTGCCGGAGGTCCTGGCGAAAGTTGGCCAGCAGGTGGTGCGAGGGCTGCAGCTGCGCCTGTGCGCTGGCAGCCGGTGGCGGACTGGGCGGCTTTTCCATGGCGGCAGTCTATGCCCGCTCCCGTGGCGCGGGAAGTCCTTCCGCGTGCCTCGCCTTGACCTCGATCAAGGGTTTTGGAGCCCTCGGTGTTTTCCCGCAAGAGAGCCTCAGATTCCACTGATTTACCGCATCACAAAAACGGGGAGCAGGGTTTGTGCTGGTTTTGTAAGTTAGCAATAAGCCCTGTGTCAGCCAGCGGTCAGACACCCTCCGCAGAGTGCGCTCACCTTTCCTTTTCCTTACAGCGAGGCATCGAGTTCACCATGCTCCTGACCGTTGTCATTCTGAAAAGCCTGATCGAGTTGTCCCTGATGTTCATCGTGGGACGGTTTCTGCTGGGACTGTTGGCGGGGGCCAAGCGGCACACCAACGTGTTCTGGCAGATGCTGGACGTGGCCGCCAAGCCCTGCCTGTGGCTGACGCGCAAGGTCAGCCCGCGCTTGGTGCTGGACCAGCACATCCCGCTGGCTGCAGCCAGCTGGCTGGTCATGGCCTGGGTGCTGGTCGTCAAGCTCAAGATCGACCTCTGCCTGGAGCTGGGGGCGCAGGCATGCCAGTGAGCTAGAGCCTCCCCCTTCCCCCCGCCCGCTGGTCGCAGCGGCTGGAGCGTCTGGCGCTGGTCTGGCGTGCCAAGGCCCTGCTGTTTGTGGGCCGCAAGGCTGCGGCCCGGGCGGTGTTCTCAAGGATTCTGGAGCGTTGGCCGCAGGACCTGTTGGCGCTCAACAGCCTGGCGTACGACGCGCTGCTGAGCGACCACAAGGCGCAGGCGCTGCAGCAATACGCGCAGGTGCTAGCACTGAATCCGCAGGACTGCAACGCCCACTTCAACCATGCCTTTGTGGCCGAGCAGCTGGACCAGCTGGCCGTGGCCGAAGAAGGCTTCCGCGCGGCCTTGCAGATCGACGAAAAGATGGACCGGGCCTGGTACGGGCTGGGCCTGGTGCTGGTGCGCCAGGGGCGCCTGCAGGAGGCCCTGCAGGCCCTGGAGCGCAATACCCGCCTGCAACCCATGAGCCCCTTTGGCTGGTACCAGATGGCGCGGGTGCATGTGGACCTGCAGCAGCCCGAAGAGGCGCGTGCCGTGATACGCCATTTGAAAGGATTCGAGCCCAAGGTGGCTGCGCAGCTGGAGCAGGAGACGGGGTTGCGCGCAGGTTTTTAGTGCTGAAGTCGAGTGAGTGTTCGTGAGTGTTCTTTTTACAAAATGGAGGAGCAAGCAATGAAACTGACAGCAAAGCACCAGGAGTACTGGCGCAAAAACCTGCAAATAACCGGCCTGCTTTTAGGCATCTGGTTCTTTGTCACCTTTGTCGTGGTGTTCTTCGCCCGCGACCTCACGTTCAGCTTCTTCGGCTGGCCGTTCTCGTTCTGGGTGGCCGCCCAGGGCGCCCTGGTGGTGTACTGCCTGATCATCTGGTACTACGCCCGCCACATGAACAAGCTGGATGTTGAATACGGCGTTGCCGAAGGAGATGAATGATGGGACTCTTCGGCGGAGACGGACAGTCGCAAGGCGACTTCAAAAAGGGCCTGAACAAGGTCTACACCTGGTACACCGGCGGCTTCGTCGGCTTTGTGCTGGTGCTGGCAATCCTCGAACAGATGGGCCTGCCCAAGGCCTGGATCGGCTACCTGTTCCTGGCGGCCACGGTGCTGCTGTATGCCGGTATCGGCATCATGAGCCGCACCAACGACGCGGCCGAGTACTACGTGGCCGGGCGCCGCGTGCCAGCCATCTACAACGGCATGGCCACGGGGGCCGACTGGATGTCGGCGGCCTCCTTCATCGGCATGGCGGGCACCCTGTACCTGTCGGGCTACGGGGGGTTGGCGTTCATTCTGGGGTGGACGGGGGGCTACTGCCTGGTGGCGCTGTTCCTGGCGCCCTACCTGCGCAAGTTCGGCCAGTTCACCATTCCCGACTTTCTGGGCGCACGGTTTGAAGGCAACCTGCCCCGGCTGATCGGGGTGGGGGCGGCCATCCTGTGTTCGTTCACCTATGTGGTGGCGCAGATCTACGGCGTGGGCCTGATCACGTCGCGCCTGACGGGCCTGGCGTTCGAGATCGGCATTTTTGCCGGGCTCGCCGGCATCCTGGTCTGCTCGTTCCTGGGGGGCATGCGTGCCGTGACCTGGACGCAGGTGGCGCAGTACATCATTCTGATCATCGCCTACCTGATTCCCGTGGTCTGGCTGTCGGTCAAGCACACCGGCGTGCCGGTGCCGCAGGCCGTGTATGGCTACACGCTGGAGAAGGTCACGGCTAAGGAGGCCGAGCTGCTCAAGGACCCGAAAGAGCTGGAGGTGCGTGGCATCTACAAGGCGCGCTCGGATGCGGCGGTGGAGAAGCTCAAGGACGTGAACGCTTCGCTGGCGGCAGACCGTGCGGCCGCACAGAAGAAGCTGGACGACCTGAAGGCCGCCAACGCGCCTGCAGCCGAGATCACTGCCGCCACGGCTGCGCTGGCCGCCCTGCCCAAGAACGAGGCCGACGCCCGCACGGCCTACACGGCGGCGCGCACCTCCAATGCCGCCAAGGCTGCACCGCCCATCCGCCATGCCGAGCCCTTCCCGGGCAAGGACGAAGCGGCGCAGAACGTGGCGCGCAAGAACTTCCTGGCGCTGGTGTTCTGCCTGATGATCGGCACGGCCGCGTTGCCGCACATCCTGATGCGCTACTACACCGTGCCCTCGGTGCGCGAAGCGCGGGAGTCGGTGAGCTGGTCGCTGTTCTTCATCTTCCTGCTGTACTTCACGGCACCTGCGCTGGCAGTGCTGGCCAAGTACGAGGTCTACACGGTGCTGGTGAACACGCCGTTTGCGAGCCTGCCGGAGTGGATCGCGCGCTGGAGTGCGGTGGACAAGTCGCTGCTGTCGGTGGTGGACATCAACAACGACGGCATCCTGCAGCTGGCGGAGATTTCCATAGGTGGCGACATCATCGTGCTGGCCACGCCTGAAATCGCCGGGCTGCCGTATGTGGTGTCGGGCATGGTGGCAGCGGGGGGCCTGGCGGCGGCGCTGTCCACCGCAGACGGCCTGCTGCTGACCATCGCCAACGCGCTGTCTCACGACCTGTACTACAAGGTGCTGGACCCCAATGCCTCCACGGCCCGCCGCGTGATGGTGTCCAAGCTGCTGCTCCTCCTGGTGGCCCTGGCGGCGGCCTATGTGGCGGCGCAGAAACCTGCGGACATCCTGTTCCTGGTATCGGCGGCGTTCTCGTTTGCTGCGGCGGCGTTCTTCCCGGCGCTCACGCTGGGCATCTTCTGGAAACGCGCCAACAAGTGGGGCGCGTCGCTGGGGATGCTGGCTGGCCTGGGCATCACCTTCTATTACATGGTGACCACCCAGCCCTGGCTGTACAAGCTCACCCATGGCACCGCCATCACGCCGGAAATCCTCAAGGCCAATACCTGGTGGGACATTGCGCCCATCTCGGCAGGGCTGTTTGGCGTGCCCCTGGGCTTTGCGGTGATCATCATCGTCTCGCTGCTGACCAAGGAGCCTGGCAAGGATATCCAGGAGCTGGTGGAGCATGTGCGCTACCCCAGCCTGGATGGCAAGACTTCGGCCGCCAGCGCTGCGCATTAAAGGGCGGGGCGCCTGCGGGCGCCCTGGCAACCCGTAAACAACAAAGCCCCGCCACGCAAGTGGCGGGGCTTATTTTTGGGTGGTCAGCGGCCCAGCGCGGCAGCCACGAACTCCTCGGCTTTTTTCTCCGAGCGCATGGAGGCCACTACGGTGCGCAGCTCCAGGATCTTGGCCTGCAGCTCGGCCATCGACTTGCACTTTTCGAGTTGCAGGGCCAGGGGCTCGCACGCGGGGCCCAGCAGGTCTTCCAGTGCCTTGGTGGCGCGCCGCGTGCTGCTGCGCAGGTCCTGGGGCGGTGCAGCGGCGGTAGCCGCAGCCGGGGCATCGCCTGCGGCGGCGGTGGGGGAGGGCGCGGCCACGCCACCGGATACCACCGATGCCAGCCCCAGATCGACCAGCGCCTGGCCAATGCGCAGGGCCTCGTCAAGGCTGCCACAGGCCTGGGCCAGGTCCTGCAGGCGCTTGCTGCCGTCCACCAGGATCAGGGTGGTGCGCTCCCGGGGCGCAAGCGCGCGGTCGCGGTGCTTGATGGCCTCGATCCCTTGGTCTGTCTTCTTGAGGACGGTGTGGGCTTGCATGGGTCCCCTGTAAAGGTTGGCAGATGCTGTCCATAAGCGGGCGATGGGCGAGCACCCTGGCGCACGGATGGTGTGCGTGGTGCCCGAAGGGCCGCTGCGGCGCACAAATCCTGCTCGGGGTTTTCCCTGCTCATGGTTCGGTGAATCCGGCGCTTTGGGCACCCGTTCCCAAGGGCACTCAGCGCTTTGTAAGTATCGGTTCAGTTTAGCGCAAGCCTTTGTTGGTTTGGCGTCAGAGGAGAGTCAGTGCCTTCCCGAAGAATGACCTTGCCCGCCACTGTGCGGACTCACAAATCACCAGGAGACACAGACACCATGGCAACCATCCATCCCGCACCGCGGCCGATGTCGCCCGAAGAGCGCAAGGTCATCTTCGCGTCATCGCTCGGCACCGTTTTCGAGTGGTACGACTTTTATCTGTACGGCTCGCTCGCAGCCATCATTGCCAAGCAGTTCTTCAGCGGGCTGGATGCCGGATCGGCGTTCATCTTCGCGCTGCTGGCGTTTGCGGCAGGCTTCATTGTTCGCCCCTTCGGCGCCATCTTCTTCGGCCGCCTGGGCGACATGATCGGCCGCAAGTACACCTTCCTGGTCACCATCCTGATCATGGGCCTGTCCACGTTCATCGTGGGCATCCTGCCGACCTACGCGTCGATTGGTGTGGCCGCTCCCATCATCCTGATCGTGCTGCGCCTGCTGCAGGGCCTGGCCCTGGGTGGTGAGTACGGCGGCGCTGCCACCTACGTGGCCGAGCATGCCCCGCACGGTCGGCGTGGTGCTTACACCGCCTGGATCCAGACCACCGCAACGCTGGGCCTGTTCCTGTCGCTGATGGTGATCCTGGGCACCCGCACCGTTGTGGGCGAAGAGGCCTTTGCTGACTGGGGCTGGCGCGTGCCGTTCATCGTGTCCATCGTGCTGCTGGCCATCTCGGTGTGGATCCGCCTGGCCATGAACGAATCGCCTGCCTTCCAGAAAATGAAGGCCGAAGGCAAGACCTCCAAGGCGCCTCTGAAGGAATCCTTCGGCGAGTGGAAGAACCTCAAGATCGTGATCCTGGCGCTGGTGGGCCTCACGGCTGGCCAGGCCGTGGTGTGGTACTCGGGCCAGTTCTATGCCCTGTTCTTCCTGACGCAGGCGCTGAAGGTGGACGGCGCAACGGCCAACATCTTCGTGGCCATCTCGCTGCTGATCGGCACGCCCTTCTTCATCGTGTTCGGTGCGCTGTCGGACAAGATTGGCCGCAAGCCCATCATCCTGGCGGGCTGCCTGCTGGCCGCGCTGACCTACTTCCCCGTATTCGGCGCACTCACCAAGGCGGCCAACCCCGCCCTGGCGGAAGCCCAGGCCAAGAACAAGGTCGTGGTGGTGGCAGATGCCAACGAGTGCTCGTTCCAGTTCAACCCCACTGGCACCGTCAAGTTCACCAGCTCGTGCGACATCGCCAAGCAGGTGCTGGCTGGCGCTTCGGTGAGCTACGAAAACGCGCCCGGTGCAGCCGGTACCCCCGCCGTGATCAAGATCGGCGAGACCGCCATCACCGGCTACAGCAGCAAGGGCCTGCCCGCTGACGAAGCCAAGAAGAAGGACGGCGAATTCAAGAAGGCTGTGGCCGATGCGCTCAAGGCCGCTGGCTACCCCACCAAGGCAGATCCTGCCCGCATCGACAAGGTCATGGTCATTGCGATCCTGGTCTACCTGGTGCTGCTGGTGACCATGGTGTACGGCCCCATCGCCGCCATGCTGGTCGAAATGTTCCCCACCCGCATCCGCTACACGTCCATGTCCCTGCCCTACCACATCGGTAACGGCTGGTTCGGCGGCCTGCTGCCCACCACGGCATTCGCCATCGTGGCCCAGACCGGCAACATGTACAACGGCCTGTGGTACCCCATCATCATCGCCGCAGCCACGGTGGTGATCGGTGGCCTGTTCATCAAGGAAACCAAGGACGTGGACATCTACGCCAACGACTGATTCGTGATGCCCGACCGGTGACCCTCTGGGGTTGCCGATCGGCACCGACCGGTGTGCAGGGCCCGACCCGCAAGGGGCGGGCCCTGTGTTCCATCAAGGGGCCTGGGCCGCGCACCCAGTACAACCGATAACCCTGCGCGTCAGCAGGCCCCTTGATTGAACAAACCCATTCCCAAGGACCCAAGGAGATTGTTATGTGGAAGATTGTTGTTGGCTTCGTTCTGTTCGCAGCGCTGTCGATGTACGTGATCATCGTGGCGGGCGACAAGGCCGACATGGGCGGTGAAAAACACGGCGCCGATGCCGTGCATGCGCCAGAGGCTCCTGCCAGTGCGGCCGCACCCGCACCTGCTGCCGTTGCGGCTCCTGCTGCTGCGCCTGCCGCTCCAGCCAGCGCCCAGTAAGCGTTCAACCTTGTGGCCTGCAGGCGCCGCTGAGGCGCCCCGCCCCCTGTGGTGGCGCAAAGCAAAAAAGCCCGGTGCGTCAGCCCCGGGCTTTTTTTAGGTGCTGCTGCGTCAAGCGTCAGCGGCTCCGCGCTTCAGTGCTCCTGCGGCTCAGCGCTTGAAGCGGCCGTCACTGCCAATGATGGACAGATCGGCAAACACCAGCCCACTGTGGTCGGTGGGGCTGTAGCTCAGCTCCACGCCGCCCAGGTCCCATTTCTTGATGCTCTCCAGCCCGGCATGCAGCTTGGCGCGGTCCGGCTTGGGGCCCGCGCGCTTGATGCCTTCCACCAGCACCTTGGCACTCACAAAACCCTCCACCATGGCAGGGGTGAGGTCGGAAATGTTCCTGGCCCGTGCCAGCTCCATCGCCTCCTTGACGACGGGGTAGTTGAGCGAGCGCTCCGACGGAAACACCTGCGTGACGACCACGCCCCTGGCCTGGTCGCCCAGCAGTTTCACAAAGCCGCCAGACGCGTTGTTGGACAGCGTGACGATCTGCCCGGTGACGCCCGCTGACCGCAGTGCCTTGATGCCGTCCACCACCGCCGCACCGGTACCAATGAAGACCACGGCCTGCGGCTGCTTTTGCGCCACCCGGGGCGCGATCGCGCTGTAGTCGGGCTTGGCGCGGTCAAACTTCTCGATGAAAAGCGCGTCCAGATGGTTGGCCTTGAAGCCGGATTGCGCGCCTGCGAGGCCATCGGCGCCAAAGGTGTCGTCCACATGCACCACGCCAATGCGCTTGATGCCCAGCGTGTTGAGGTGGGTGATGGCCTTCTCCACCTCGCGCTGGTAGGGAGCCCGCACATTGAAGATGTACTTGGGCACGGGCTGGTGCAGCACCATGGCTCCGGTGGAGGGGCCCACCAGCGGCACGCCATGCTGCTCCAGCAGCGGCATGATGCCCTGCGTGTGGGGTGTGCCGCGTGTCATGAACAGGCCGATCACGCCCTTTTCTTCAATCAGCGTCTTGGCGTTTTGCAGTGTGAGTTTGGGGTCGAACTTGTCGTCGAGCGAAATCACTTCGACCTTCTGGCCGCCTACGCCGCCTTTGGCATTGACATGGTCGATGTACAGGGCTGCGCCCTCCATGGATTCGGCCACCGTGGCGGCGGCCGAGCCGGTGATGCCCACGGTCTGGCCGATCAGGATCTGTGCGTGGGCCGAACCGATGCCCAGGGCGGTAGCCAGGGCGCAGAGCGCGCCGGCCAGGCCAGTTGTCTTCATGGGGTTGTCTCCTGCTTGTGGAGCGCCCGAGTGTAGGGACGCCCCAGCGCGGGACAACTGTAAAAACGCGTAGGCGGACGTTCAGCGGCGGAAGCGCCCGTCCGTGCCGATGATGGCCAGATCGGCAAAATCCAGCCCGGTATGGTCCTCGGGGCTGAAGTTCACCTCCAGCCCGCCCAGGTCCAGCTTCTTGATGCTCTCCAGGGCAGTCTGGATCTTCTCGCGGGTGGGCTTGGGGCCCGCGCGCTTGAGGCCTTCGACCAGCACCCTGGCGGCGGCAAAGCCCTCCAGCATGGCGGGGCTGATTTCGGTGAGCCCCTTGGCCTTGGCCAGCTCCTGGGCTTCCTTGACCATCGGGTAGGTCACGGCGCGCTCGTTGGGGAACACCTGGGTCACGATCACGCCCCGGGCGTTGGCCCCCAGGCTCTTGATGAAGCCGCTGGAGGCATTGTTAGACAGCGTCACGATCTGGGCGGCCGAACCCGCTGTGCGCAGGGCGTTGGTGGCATCCACCACCGCAGAGCCTGAGGCCACCATCAGCACTGCCTGCGCATCGGCCTTGGCCACCTTGGCGGCAATGGGGGCGAAGTCGGGCTTGGCGCGGTCAAATTTTTCGGACACCACGGCGGTCAGCTTGGCGGCCGTCAGGCCCTTCTGTGCGCCCTGGATGCCGTCTGCGCCAAAGCTGTCGTCCGCATATACCAGTGCCACGCGGGTGATCCCCATGGAGGCGAGGTGGGTGATCGCCTTTTCCGCTTCGCGCTGGTAGGTGGCGCGCACATTGAAGATGTATTTGCGCACCGGCTGGTGCAGCACCATGGCGCCGGTGGATGGTGCCACCAGCACCACGCCGTGTTTGTCCAGCAGCGGCAGGATGGCTTCGGTGTGGGGGGTGCCCCGGTTGAGGAACAGGGCGGAGACGTTCTTGTCCTCGATCAGCGTGCGGGCATTTTCCGCTGCCAGCTTGGGGTCGAACTTGTCATCCAGGGAGATCAGCTCGATCTTCTGGCCATTGACCCCGCCTTTGGCGTTGATGGCGTCGATGTACAGCAGTGCACCATCGGTGGTCTCCTTCACCCCGGCGGCGACCTGGCCAGAGAAGCCGGCCGTCTGGCCGATCAGGATCTGGGCATGGCTGGCTGCACTGGCCGCAAGCGCCAGGACCATGCCAGCCGCCCGCAGTTGCCATTGTTTTGTCATGGCGGTCTCCTCTAGTTTTGTGTGGAGGCCGCAGTCTAAACGGATGTTTCCGGCCAGAACACCCGCTTTTCCCTAGCCGCTGCCCCATTGCGCCCGCTTTGTCCACGGTCAAAAGCACCGCAGCGCGTCCCGGGGGTAATCGGCACGCGCAGGCGCAAACCCGGAGTGCGTCCCTAGAATGTTCCGCCTCACCCCAGAAAGACCGCCTCCATGACCCAGGGACAGATCCGCATCCGTGGCGCACGCCAGCACAACCTCAAGAACCTGGACCTGGACATCCGCACCGGCGAACTCACGGTGGTGACGGGCCCCAGCGGTTCGGGCAAGTCCAGCCTGGTGTTCGACACGCTGTACGCCGAAGGCCAGCGCCGGTACGTGGAGACCTTCAGCGCCTACGCGCGCCAGTTCCTGGACCGCATGGACAAACCGGCCGTGGACAAGGTCGAGGGCGTGCCTCCGGCCATTGCCATCGACCAGACCAACCCCGTGCGCTCCAGCCGTTCCACCGTGGGCACGATGACGGAGCTGAACGACCACCTCAAGCTGCTGTTCGCGCGTGCCGGCCAGCTCTTTGACAAGCAGACCGCGCAGCCGGTGCGGCACGACTCGCCCGAGACCATTTATGCCGAGTTGCAGCAGCGCAGTGCGGCAGCGGGCGACCCGCGCATCGTGCTGACATTCCCCGTGGAGTTGCCTGCCAACACATCGGCCGAACAGGTCGAACAATGGCTGTCCGCAAGCGGCTTCACCAAGGTGCAGGCCGAGCGCGAGGTGGCCGCCCCCACCGGCCCGCGCAAGGTGCTGGATGTGGTGGCCGACCGCTTCCGCCTGGGCAACGCCGAGAAGGCACGGGTGATCGAAGCCATCGAGGTGGCGTTGAAGCGCGGAACCGGGCGCTTGAATGTGTACCGCCTTGTGGATGAGGGAGAGCCGGAACTCTGGAGGTTCTCGACAGGCCTGCACTGCCCCGACAGCGACCTGCGCTACGGCGACCCCATCCCCTCCATGTTCTCGTTCAACTCGGCCGTGGGCGCCTGCGACAGCTGCCGGGGTTTTGGCCGCGTGATCGGTGTGGACTACGGCCTCGTCATCCCCAACGACAAGCTCACGCTGCGCGCGGGCGCCATCAAGACCATCCAGACCCCCGCGTGGCAAGAGGCGCAGGACGACCTCATGCGCCATGCCGAGGCCGCAGGCATCCCGCGCGACACGCCCTGGTACAAGCTCACCGATGACCAGAAGAAATGGGTGATCGGCGGCGCCCCTGGCTACAAGGAAGGCCAGTGGAGCAAGCAGTGGTATGGCATCAAGCGCTTCTTCGAATACCTGGAGAGCAAGGCCTACAAGATGCACATCCGTGTGCTCTTGTCCAAGTACCGCAGCTACACGCCGTGCCCCACCTGCGCGGGCGCGCGGCTCAAGACCGAGAGCCTGCTCTGGCGCATCGGCCGCAAGGAAGACGCCGACGCGGTGCTGGAGCCCGGCAAACGTTTCATGCCCGAGGGCGTGCAATGGTCGCGCGAGCAACTGGAGGCATTGCCCGGCCTGTGCCTGCACGACCTGATGCTGCTGCCCATCGACCGCCTGCGCCAGTTCTTTTCGCGCATGCAGCTGCCCGTGGGTGACGATGCCAAGGGTGGCGACGCGCAAGCGCTGAAGCTGCTGCACGAAGAAATCACCACGCGCCTGCAGTACCTGTGCGACGTGGGCATTGGCTACCTCACGCTCGACCGGCAAAGCCGCACCCTGAGCGGCGGCGAGGTGCAGCGCATCAACCTCACCACGGCCCTGGGCACCAGCCTGGTCAACACGCTGTTTGTGCTGGACGAGCCCAGCATCGGCCTGCATCCACGCGACATGCACCGCATCACCGAGGCCATGCTGCGCCTGCGCGATGCGGGCAACACCTTGGTGGTGGTGGAGCATGACCCGGCCGTGATGCTCGCGGCGGACCGCATGATCGACATGGGCCCCGGCCCGGGCCGCCTGGGCGGTCAGATCGTGTTCGACGGCACCACGGCGGATTTGCGCAAGGCCGACACGCTCACGGGCGCCTACCTGGGCGGCCGCAAGCATGTGGGCTTTGGCTTCAAGCGCATGGTGACGGAATCGACCCCGCGCCTCATCCTGGAAGGCGCGCGCGAGCACAACCTGAAGGATGTGACGGTCGAATTTCCGCTACAGCGCCTGGTCACCGTGACCGGCGTGAGCGGCTCGGGCAAGTCGAGCCTGATCCAGGACGTGCTGGCCCCTGCGCTCTTGCGCCACTTCGGCAAGGCCACCGACAGCCCGGGCGCGCACGACCGCATGCTGGGCGCGGACCATTTGTCGGACGTGGTGTTTGTGGACCAGTCGCCCATCGGCAAGACCGCGCGCTCCAACCCTGTGAGCTATGTGGGGGCGTGGGACAGCATCCGCGAGCTGTTTGCCGTGGCACCGCTGTCCAAGCAGCGCAGCTACACCGCCGCCAAGTTCAGCTTCAACAGCGGCGACGGACGCTGCCCGACCTGCGGCGGCTCAGGCTTTGAGCATGTGGAGATGCAGTTCCTGAGCGACGTCTACCTGCGCTGCCCCGACTGCGATGGCAAGCGCTACCGGCCCGAGATCCTGGAGATCACCATCGAACGCGGCGGGAAGACGCTGAACGTGGCCGACGTGCTGGCGTTGACGGTGGCTGAAGCCGCCGCGCTGTTCGCCAACGACCGCGACGTGATCCGCGCGCTGCAGCCCATCGTGGATGTGGGGCTCGAATACGTGGCGCTGGGCCAGCCCGTGCCGACCTTGTCCGGCGGTGAGGCGCAGCGGCTCAAGCTGGCGGGCTTTCTGGCCGAGGCGGCGAAGACAGCCTCCAAATCCCACCAGGCTGTGGCGCGCAAAGGCACGCTGTTCCTGTTCGACGAGCCCACCACCGGCCTGCACTTTGACGACATCGCCAAGCTCATGCGCGCACTGCGCAAGCTCATTGATGCGGGGCACTCGCTCATCGTCATCGAGCACAACCTGGACGTGATCCGCGCCAGCGACTGGCTCATCGACCTGGGCCCGGAAGGCGGCGATGCAGGCGGCCTCATCGTGGCCGAAGGCACGCCCGAAGACGTGCGGGCCCATGCCACCTCCCACACCGGGCAGGCGCTGCGCGACTACGAACTGGCGTTGGGCGTGGGTGGTCACTCGGTGCATGAAAAAGCTGCCGTGCTACGAAAAAAGGAGCTTCTTGGACAAGAGGGGCGGGCGCAAGAGGCCAAAAATGCCATTGAAATCGTCAACGCCAAGGAGCACAACCTCAAGAACCTGAGCGTGGACATTCCGCGCGGCAAGTTCAATGTGGTCACGGGCGTGAGCGGCTCGGGCAAGTCCACGCTGGCGTTCGACATCCTGTTCAACGAGGGCCAGCGGCGCTACCTCGAATCGCTCAACGCCTATGCCCGCAGCATCGTGCAGCCGGCGGGCCGGCCCGAGGTGGATGCGGTCTACGGCATCCCGCCCACCGTCGCCATTGAGCAGCGCCTGTCGCGTGGCGGGCGCAAATCCACCGTGGGTACGACCACCGAGGTGTGGCACTTTCTGCGTCTGCTGTACGTCAAGCTCGGCACCCAGCACTGCGTCAAAGACGGCGCTGCCGTGCAGCCGCAGACGCCCGAGAGTATTGCAGCGCAGTTGCTCACGCAGTTCCGTGGCCAGCACATCGGCCTGCTTGCGCCGCTGGTGATGAATCGCAAGGGCGTGTACACCGAGCTGGCCGACTGGGCCCGTCCGCGCGGCTACACGCACCTGCGGGTGGACGGCAACTTCTTGCCGACCACCAACTTCCCGCGCATCGACCGTTTCAAGGAACACACCATTGAGTTGCCCGTGGCCAGCCTCGATGTGTCGCCCGAGAACGAGGCCCAACTCCGCACTGCGCTGGCCGATGCGCTCACGCACGGCAAGGGCGTGGTGCATGTTCTCTCAGGCATCGCAGGCCTGCGCGAAGCCATGGAGAGCGGCCAGCACACGGCGGGCATTGGCACGCTGCAGGCGTTCTCCACCAAGCGTGCCTGCCCGGTGTGTGCGACGAGCTATGCCGAGCTGGACCCGCGCCTGTTCAGCTACAACAGCAAGCACGGCTGGTGCCCCGACTGCGTGGGCACGGGCGTCAAGCTCACCAAAGACCAGCGCAAGGTGTTTGACGACTCGGTGCAGGACGACAAGGAAAAAGGCCGCGAGCAAACCTTTGCCGAGCCCGAGGTGGAAGACCTTGCCGACACGGCCTGCCCCACCTGCAGCGGCACCCGCCTGAACGCCACGGCCCGCGCTGTGCAGTTTGCGGGCGTGGGCATCGCCGACATCGCTGCGCTGTCCGTCACGGACGTGCGCCGCTGGGTGGAGACCCTGCGCGTGGAAGGCGGCATGACGGCCCGCGAGGCCGACATCGCCCGCGACCTGGTGCCCGAGATCCAGAGCCGCCTCGAATTCCTCGAAGAAGTGGGCCTGGGCTACCTCACGCTCGACCGGGGCGCACCCACGCTCAGCGGTGGCGAGGCCCAGCGCATCCGCCTGGCCGCGCAGCTGGGCAGCAACCTGCAGGGCGTGTGCTACGTGCTCGACGAGCCCACCATCGGCCTGCATGCGCGCGACAACCAGATTTTGCTCAACGCCCTGCACAAGCTGGGCGACAAGGGCAACACGCTGGTGGTGGTGGAGCATGACGAAGACACCATCCGCCGCGCCGACCACATCATCGACATTGGCCCCAGTGCTGGCAAGCGCGGTGGCCGCTTGGTGGCGCAGGGTTCGGTGAGCGACCTCACGGCCGCCGAAGATTCGCAAACCGGCCGCTACCTGCTGCACGCGATGAAGCACCCGCTGCAACTGCGCCGCAGCATGGTGGCGGGCGAGGTGAGCGCCGAAGCCACGGCCGCGTTCGCGCAGGCTGAAGCCTCAGCGCCCACGGGCCGCCAAAGCGCCGCCGTGAAGAAGCGTGCCGCCCAGGCCGCTGCGCTGGCCGCCGATGCACTCACCGAGGCCAAGGAGCGCGCAGCCATGCGCTGGCTCACGGTGCACGGCGCGCAGCTGCACAACCTGCAGAACGTGACCGCCACCGTGCCGCTGCACCGCCTGGTGGCGGTGACGGGCGTGAGCGGATCGGGCAAGTCCACCCTGGCGCGCGATGTGCTGCTGGCCAACGTGCAGGCCTGGGTACAACTGCGCAGTACCAAGGCCGGGCGCGATGCGATGGATGCGGGCAAGGCGCCGCCGCTGGTCGGTTGCACGGGCCTTTCGGGCTTCGAGAGCATCGACCGCGTGCTCGAAGTGGACCAGACGCCCATCGGCAAAACGCCGCGTTCATGCCCCGCCACCTACATCGGATTCTGGGACACCATCCGCAAGCTGTTCGCCGAAACGCTGGAGGCCAAGGCGCGCGGCTATGCGGCCGGGCGCTTCAGCTTCAACACCGGCGAAGGCCGCTGCCCCAGCTGCGAAGGCGCGGGCGTGCGCACCATCGAGATGAGTTTTTTGCCCGATGTGAAGGTGCCCTGCGAGACCTGCCACGGCGCGCGCTTCAACCCCGAAACGTTGGCCGTGACCTGGCGCGGCAAGAGCATCGGCGACGTGCTGCAGATGGAGGTGGACGAGGCGGTGGACTTCTTCGCCACGATGCCCAGCATCGCGCACCCGCTGCAGCTCTTGAAGGACGTGGGCCTGGGCTACCTCACGCTGGGCCAGCCGTCGCCCACACTTTCTGGCGGAGAGGCGCAGCGCATCAAGCTCGTGACCGAGCTGACCAAGGTGCGCGACGAGGTGGGCCGCCGGGGCCAGAAAGCACCGCACACGCTGTATGTGCTGGACGAACCCACCGTGGGCCTGCACATGGCCGATGTGGACAAGCTCATCCGCGTGCTGCACCGCCTGGTGGACGGCGGCCACAGCGTGATCGTGATCGAGCACGACCTCGATGTGATCGCCGAGGCTGACTGGATTCTGGACCTGGGGCCCGAGGGTGGCAACGCGGGCGGGCGCATTGTGGCCGCTGCCACGCCCGAAGAGGTGGTGGCGGCAGGCACGCACACGGGCAAGGCACTGGCGCCGGTGCTGGCCCGCTGAAGCGCGGGGGCGGGGGCGACGGGCGCACAGCCCCGTCGGCACCTGTCCTACGTGCAGCGCGGAACATGGCGCACGTGCTGACTGGGGTGGTCTTTTTACGATGGCTTGCAGGGGATCGGTTCCCCACCCTCCATCCACATCCCAGGACGCACCACCATGAAAACGCTCGACTTCCTCAAGACCTGTACCGCTCTCACTGCCACCTCCGTGTTGCTGGTGGCCTGCGGCGGCGGCAATGACGACGACCCGACACCCAGCAATGAGCCCGGTGTGCTCACGGTGAGCAGCGCCACCCTCGACGGTCTCAATGGCGTGTACGGAAACGGCGCGCTCAACCTCACCGAGGTAGACAAGAAGAATCCCATCGGCTCCACGCCCGAGCTGTGCACCTTCCGCTTTGATGGCGCCAACAAGGTGGGCTCGTCCGCCACGGCCTTTGGTGACATCCGCTACCGCCCCGATGCCACCAGCCTGCACCAGGTGTTCCTGACCTTTGACGGCAAGGAATACGGCAGCGGCGAAGCGACGGACACCGCCGTGGTGCGCGAGAGTGATCAGGTGCGCTTCACCGGCAAGACGCTGACGGCCACCGATGGCTCCGGCGCCACGCTGCGCGTGAGCGGCATCGTGCCGATGCGTCCCAACCGCCCCCTGGGCTGCTGAGCCTGCATTTCGACACACCCATTGCTTGTCTCCCTCCCGGCCCTTCGGCCGGTTCAGCCTCTGCTGCAATCGTGGCAGGGGCCTTTTTTACTGGCGCACAAGCAGGGTGCAGACCGCCGTCCACAGGTCGCTCCGCATGCTCTGCGGGCGCGTGGCCCCTGCGCTCTCGGAGCGCGCCGGGGGGGCGCTGGCGGCACAATGCTGCGGTGCTTTTGCGGCGCCGTGGCCGCGTTGCTCTCCGCCCATCGCCCATGCCAACACCACCTTCTGAGCGACCCACCGTGGTCTGGCTGCACCCCGAAGCGCCACTCAAGCCGGCCGAAGGCTCGCCCTGCAACGGCTGCGGCCTGTGTTGCCTGGCCGAGCCTTGCCCGTTGGGGGTGCTGGTCTCGCGCCGCCGCAAGGGCGCCTGTGTGGCCCTGCGCTGGAGCGATGCGGACCAGCGTTACTGGTGCGGCATGGTGGCCGACCCGGGCGGCGTGACGGGGCTCACCCAGCCCTGGGTGGTGCGAGTGATGTCGGCACTGGCGCGGCGCTGGATTGCATCGGGCATTGGCTGCGATGCGCGGCTGGATGTGGAGCCGCCTTCTGACGGGTAGATTTGGTTTGCTATCAAATATATAGCTGTAAAGCTATGACTATCAGGCGGTAACGGCATTTTTTGCTTGAAAAATATCCCGCCGTGCCAGGTGGATGCCCGCCAGCATGCAGCGCACCGACCCACCCGCCAGCTCGATGGTGGGCACGGCCAGGGGCAGCAGCGTGGCGCTGCGGTTGATCACGGCCCTTTGGGCGGGCGACAGGCTGGCGGCCGCGCGCGTTGACATTGCCAGCACCCGGCCCTGGGAGCCCTGCAGCTCCAGCGCATTGCCTGCAAATTCGCCGATCTGCCAGGGGCTCAGCTCCACCAGCTCCCGCCCCGTTTCGCGCAGCCGTGCGCGCACGGCGTGGCGCCGCGCGGGGTCGGTGATCAGGTCGAAGCCGCCCAGTGCAAAGTCGGTGCCCACGCACAACATCACGTTGGTGTGGTAGCAGGCCCGGCCCTCGGTATCGGCCGTGGCAAAGGCCATGGGCTCGTAGTTGAAGTGGGTGCAAAAACGCTCCAGCGCCACCGGGTCGGCGCGGTTGGATTGCGCGGTGTAGGCGATGCGGTGGATGTGGTCGAGCACCATCGCGCCCGTGCCTTCCAGAAACATGCCGTCGGCTTCCAGACCCGAGTAGTCGATCACGTCCTGCACGCGGTACTCGGCCTTGAGCAGCTCGATCACGTCGCTGCGCCGCTCGCGGCGGCGGTTCTCGGCATACATGGGGTAGATGGCCACATGCCCGCCCGCGTGGGTGGAGAACCAGTTGTTGGGGAACACCGCATCGGGCGTGTGGCGCTCGCCCCGGTCGTCGAACAGGTGCACGCGCACACCGGCGCCCTGCAGCGCCGTAGCGGCGGCAGTGACTTCGGCAAAGGCGTGGCGTGCAATGTCATCGGCGGCCAGGCCCGTGGTGCGCGCCTGGAAGCTGTTGTCCCCAGCGGTTTCTGGGTTGGGGTGAAAGTGGTGGGGGCGCACCATCACGACGGCGCTGGGGGCTTGGATGGAGGGGGGCATGGTGTTTGGGGGGACGCCGCAAGCGCGGGGTGGTAGAAGCAAAGAAGGCACCATTTTCTGAACAGCGCATGCTATTCAATAGCACCATGATTGTTCAAAATGCGCTAAAAATTGCCGATCTGACAGTTGCAAGACCCACCATGACCAAACTCGACGACACCGACCGCGAAATCATCAGCATCCTGCGTGCCGACGCGCGCACCCCCGTGGCCACGTTGGCGCAAAAGCTGCGCGTGTCGCGCGGCACGGTGCAGAACCGGCTGCACAAGATGGAGGAGAGCGGCGTCATCACCGGCTACACCGTGCGCCTGCGGCCCGATTCCGAACCCCAGCGCATCCGCGCCTGGATGAGCATTGCGGTCGAAGGCAATGCCGCCCCCGCCGTGATCCGCGCTCTGCGCGGCGAGCCCACGGTGGGCACGCTGCACACCACCAACGGCCGCTGGGACATCGTGGCCGAGGTGCGCGCCGAGAGCCTGGAAGCATTTGACGCAGCCCTGGGCCGCATCCGCCTCACGCCGGGCATTGCCAACACCGAGACCAGCATCCTGCTCTCGACCTACAAGGCGTGACCATCCCGGTGGCGCCTTGGCGACATGGGCTAGGGGGTTTCCGCATGCCCTCGCAGCAAGGGCTGCAGTTCAATGGCGAAGTCTTTGTTTTTGCTTTTCAGGAGCCCCGCCATGCAACGTCGCCAGATCATCCAATGGGGAGCCGCCAGCCTGGCTGCCCCCGCATTCCTGGCACAGGCCCAGAGCTTTCCCAACAAACCCATCAAGCTGGTCATCGCCTTCCCGGCCGGCGGCCCCACCGACATCACCATGCGCGCGCTGGCTGACAACGCCAGCAAGATCCTCGGGCAGACCGTGATTGTGGAAAACAAGCCCGGCGCGGGCGGCACCTTGCCTGCCCAGGCGCTGCAGACGTCGCCTGCTGACGGTTACACCGTCGCGCAGATTCCGCTGGGCGTGTTCCGCCTCCCTTACACCACCAAGATCAACTGGGACCCGGTCAAAGACATCAGCTACGTGCTCAACGTCACAGGCTACGCGTTTGGCCTGGTGGTGCCCGCCGACTCGCCACTCAAGACCTGGACGCACTTCGTGGCCTGGGCCAAGGCCAACCCCGGCAAGCTCAGCTACGGCTCCACCGGCACCATGACCAGCCCGCACCTGACCATGGAGCTCATCGCCCAGCAGCTGGGCCTGGAGCTGCTGCACGTTCCCTACAAGGGCAGCGCTGACCTCATGCAATCCATCCTGGGCGGGCAGATCATGGCGGCTGCCGACTCCACCGGTTTTGCACCGCAGGTCGAAGCCGGCAAGCTGCGCGTGCTCAACACCTGGGGCGCCGAGCGCCTGGCCAAGTTCCCCGACGCGCCCACGCTCAAGGAGCTGGGCCTGAATCTGGTGCAGAACTCGCCCTTTGGTATCGGCGCGCCCAAGGGCACGTCCGATGCGGTGGTCAAGCGCCTGCATGATGCCTTCAAGCAGGCCATGGAGCAGGAGAGCTACAAGACGGCCCTGGCCCGCTACGACATGGTGCCGATGTACATGAGCACGTCGGCGTACAAGAAGTTTGCGCAGGACACGTTCACGCGCGAGAAGGCGCTGGTGGAGAAATTGGGCTTGGCCAAACCCACCTGAGGCCACTCCCTTCGGAGGGGGCAATGCGTTCCGTGTGATGATCCGCAGCATTGAACGGAACTCACACACGATATGGCATCCCCCTCCGACAGCATCAGCATGGCCCTGTTCTGCGACTTTGAAAACGTCGCCCTGGGCGTGCGCGATGCGCAGTACGAAAAGTTCGACATCAAGCCCATTCTGGAGCGCCTGCTGCTCAAGGGCTCCATCGTGGTCAAGAAGGCCTATTGCGACTGGGAGCGCTACAAGGGCTTCAAGGCCACCATGCACGAGGCGAACTTCGAGCTGATCGAAATCCCGCATGTACGGCAGTCGGGCAAAAATTCGGCCGACATCCGCCTGGTGGTGGACGCGCTGGACCTCTGCTACACCAAGTCGCACGTCAACACCTTCGTCATCATCAGCGGCGACTCGGACTTCTCCCCGCTGGTGTCCAAGCTGCGCGAGAACAACAAGCAGGTGATCGGCGTGGGCGTGAAGCAGTCCACGTCCGACCTGCTGATCGCCAACTGCGACGAGTTCATCTTCTATGACGACCTGGTGCGCGAAAACCAGCGCGCCCAGGCCCGCCGCCAGAGCCCGGGCAGCAACCCGCCACCCGCACCCCGCCGCAGCCCCGAGGAGGAGCGCAGCCGCAAGGAAAGCCAGGACGCACGCCGCGCCCAGGGCGTGGAGCTGGCGGCCGAGACCTTCGAGGCCCTGCTGTCCGAGCGCGGCGACACCGGCAAGATCTGGGCCTCGGTGCTCAAGGAGGCCATCAAGCGCCGCAAGCCCGATTTCAGCGAGGGGCGTTACGGCTTCCGCACCTTCGGCAACCTGCTGGAAGAGGCGCAGGCGCGTGGGTTGCTGGAGTTTGGGCGCGATGAAAAATCGGGCGCGTATGTGTACCGCAGCCATGGTGGGCCAAGCGCCCCAGCCGCGCCCGCACGGCCTGAAGGTACTGGAGAGCGTACCCATGAGCGCGCCAGCCAGGGCGGCGCCACGCGGCATGACTTTCATGCGGTGGCGACGGCACCCGATCTGCGCTCTGACAGCAGCGAAGGGCAGGGCGCGCCGGGCCGCAGCCGGGGGCGTCGTGGTGAGGGCGCTGACCGTGCAGACACGCGCCCCACGCAGCGCAACGAACACGCGGAGTCCGAGCAGGCCGATGCCCCCTACGAGCGCCCGGCCAGCCGTTACTTCAGCCAGCCTGTGGCTCCTGAAGCGGTGCCGCCAGAGCCGGAGATCGACACCACCACCACCACACCGCAAAAAGAGCTGCGCTCCGAAGTGGAAGAGGGTGAGAACACGCCAGTAGGTGGTGCGTCCATCGAGGCTGATGGCTCCGAAGCTGCCCCCCCTCGCCGCAGCCGCGCTCGCAGTGGAGACAGCGCAAAGTCGGGCGCCAGCTCCCGCAAGGCGGCCACGCCCCGTGCACGCGGAGCGCGTGCTGGGGTGGATGCCGGCGATGCGGCCAACGCCGAGTCGCCCGCCGCTGCGCCCGAGGCCTCTGCCGCAGAGGCAGAAGGCACCACGCCCGCCAAGGCACCCGCTGCCCGCCCCCGCAGCCGGGCCCGCAAACCGGCAGCCAAGCCAGCTGAGTAAGGGTTACCGGCCCGCTGCGGTCGTTGAACGCCGCAGCGCCAGCCGCTCGTGTACTTCTTCGTACCGCGGCGGCGTGCAGCCCGCCCGCTCCACACAGTGGCTGGCGCTGGCCAGCGCGTGGTGCAGCACGGCGCGCAGCCGGGCCTCCGAAACGGGCGCCGTCAAGCCGCCCACGCGTTGGGCCAGCGCTTCCGCCCCCCGCTCGGGCCCGGCCAGCAAGGCCGTGATCAACCCCGCCAGAAAACAATCGCCCGCCCCCACCGTGTCTACCACCGTGATCGGTACTTCTTCGCGCGCATGCACGGCCAGCCCATCACGCTGCAGCAGCCAGGCGCCGTTTGGCCCCAGGGTCAGGGCGAGCCATTGGGCCTGTGTTTGCTGCTGCAAATAGTGGGCGCGTTCCAAAGCGTTGGCGCCCGGAACCGCCAGCGCCTCCAGGTCATCGTCGCTCACCTTGATGAGGTGGGCGTGCTGCAGGGCGGCCATCACATTGGCGCGGTAGGCGTCGGCATCGTCCACGGCCGACAGGCGCAGGTTGGCGTCCACCACCACCATGCGGCTCGCTGCGCGCTGTGCTGCCAGCCAGGGCAGGTAGACGGCAGCGTCTTGCGCCACCAGCGCCAGGCAGCCCGTGGCCACCACCTGCAGCTCAGGCAACGCGGCGCAGGCGGCCGTCAGTGCCGCTGCCGTCACCTGGCGGTCGGCCACGCCGTCGCGGTAGAAGCTGTAGCTGGCCTTGCCCTCGGCATCCAGCGCGGCCAGCGCCAGCGCGCTGGGCGCGCGCACCGGCGTGGGGGAGGCCAGGGCCACGCCCGCATCGTGCAGGCCACGCGCCAGTTGCCGCCCCAGCATGTCGCCCGACAGCGGGTTGAGGTACAGCGTGCCCACGCCCTGCAGGCCCAGCGCGCGCGTGAGGTTGTAGACCGCGCCGCCCGCGCAGGGTTGGAGCCGGCCATCGGGCTCTTCGATCAGGTCAAACAAGGCCTCGCCCGCCGTGGCCACCCGCAGCGGCGGTGCGGTGGGGGCGCTGGAGGTGGGGGCGGAACCGGCGGACTGAATAGGGAAAACCATAAGTAAATCCACTTGATTTATTAACTTGTCGACCACTATAGTTCGATCCCATCCACCCGACAAGAGTGGTTCACCTGCCAGCCGCGCAGCACGGGGCCGACAGGAATCTGCCATCCCAACACCCGGAGACAACGCCATGCAACGCATCCCCGCCTTCGCGCTTTCTGCCCTTGCCCTCACCGGCGCCCTGGCCTGTGGCCTGGCCCAGGCACAGACGTCCGAACCCGTCATCGGCCTCATCACCAAGACCGAGACCAACCCCTTCTTTGTGAAGATGAAAGAGGGCGCTACGGCCGAGGCCAAGAAGCTGGGCGCCAAGCTGGTGTCGGCCGCAGGCAAGACCGATGGCGACAACGCGGGCCAAGTCACGGCCATGGAGAACCTGATCGCCGCAGGTGCCAAGACCATCCTCATCACCCCCAGCGACGCCAAGGCCATCGTGCCCGCCATCAAGAAGGCGCAGGCACGCGGCGTGATGGTGATTGCGCTGGACAGCCCCACCGAGCCCATGGATGCGACGGACGCGCTGTTTGCCACCGACAACTACAAGGCCGGCGAGCTGATCGGCCAGTACGCCAAGGCCGCCGCTGCAGGCAAGAAGCCCGTGATTGCCACGCTGGACCTGTTCCCCGGCCACCCGGTGGGCGCACAGCGGCACAACGGCTTCTTGAAGGGCTTTGGCCTGCAGGCGAACGACGCCAAGAGCAACGAACTGTCGCGCCCCGCCGAAGTGGTCTGCATGGCCGACAGCTTTGGTGACCGCGCCAAGGGCCAGACCGGCATGGAAAACTGCCTGCAGAAGAACCCCGACATCAACATCGTCTACACCATCAACGAGCCCGCCGCTGCCGGTGCCTACAACGCGCTCAAGGCCGCAGGCAAGGAGAAGAACGTGCTCATCGTCTCGGTGGACGGCGGCTGTGCGGGCATTGCCGACGTGGGCAAGGGTGTGATCGCAGCCACCAGCCAGCAGTACCCGCTGCGCATGGCGGCCATGGGCGTGGCGGCCGGCGTGGAATACGCCAAGACCGGCAAGAAGGTCAGCGGCTACACCGACACCGGCGTGACGCTGATCGCTGCCAAGCCCATGGCGGGCGTGGACAGCAAGGATGTGAAAACTGGCACCGACCTGTGCTGGGGCGCCAAGTAAGAGCCGTTCGAAAAACTCTTCTGGCGTCGTTGCTGCGTCTTGTCGTACTACCGTACTGCCTGCGACGCAGCGCCTAGCCAGAACCGCTTCGCTGAGTTTTGCGAGCAGCTCTGAAAAAACGCCTTCTCTCTGAGAGTCACCTCATCCACCCGCACGGAGCCGCCATGTCCTCGACCGCTTCCAAACTACCGCCGCTGGCCACGCTGGGGCCGTTCATCGCGCTGATCCTGGCGTGCGCCTTTTTTGCCACGCAGAGCGAGCGTTTTCTGTCCGCGCAGAACTTCGCGCTCATCCTGCAGCAGGTCATGGTGGTGGCGGTGATCGCCATCGGCCAGACGCTGGTGATCCTCACCGCGGGCATTGATCTGTCGTGTGGCATGGTCATGGCACTGGGCGGCATCGTGATGACCAAGATGGCGGCGGACTATGGCCTCTCGGCCCCCGTGGCGATTGCGTGCGGTATGGCGGTGACCATGCTGTTCGGCCTGATCAACGGTCTCTTGGTCACCAAGATCAAGCTGCCGCCTTTCATCGTCACGCTGGGCACGCTCAACATTGCGTTTGCCGCCACGCAGCTGTATTCGGGCGCGCAGACCATCACCGACATCCCTGCGGGCATGACCGCACTGGGCAACACCTTCCAGCTGGGGCAGACTGCCATCGTGTGGGGCGCGGTGCTCATGCTGGTGCTGTACCTCATCACCTGGTTTGCGCTGCGCGAGACCGCACCGGGCCGCCATGTGTACGCCGTGGGCAACAGCCCCGAGGCCACGCGCCTCACCGGCATTGCCACCGACAAGGTGCTGCTGGGCGTGTATGTGCTGGCCGGCCTGTTCTACGGCATTGCGTCGCTGCTGTCGGTGGCGCGCACTGGGGCAGGCGACCCGAACGCGGGCCAGACCGAAAACCTCGACGCCATCAGCGCTGTGGTGCTGGGTGGCACCAGCCTGTTTGGTGGGCGCGGCGTCATCCTGGGCACGCTGGTGGGGGCGCTGATTGTGGGCGTGTTCCGCAACGGGCTCACGCTGATGGGCGTGTCGTCGGTGTACCAGATCCTGGTCACCGGCATCCTCGTGATCCTGGCCGTGGCCACCGACCAACTCTCGCGCAAAGGAGTGCGTTGATCATGACCACCTCCACACACACCGCGAACGCCCCGCTGGTCATGCAGGCCAAGGGCTTGGTCAAGCGCTATGGGCAGGTCACGGCGCTGGATGGCGCCGACTTTGAACTGCGCGCCGGGGAAATCCTGGCGGTGATCGGCGACAACGGCGCGGGCAAGTCCAGCCTCATCAAGGCGCTGTCGGGCGCTACCGTGCCCGACGAAGGCGAGATCCTGCTCGACGGCCAGCGCATCCAGTTCAAGAGCCCCATCGACGCGCGCCGCGCGGGCATCGAAACCGTGTACCAGGACCTGGCCGTGGCCCCGGCCATGACGATTGCCGAGAACCTGTTCCTCGGCCGTGAACTGCGCCGCCCCGGACTGCTGGGCAGCGCGCTGCGCATGCTCGACAAGAAAAAGATGCTCGAAGAAAGCGTGGCCCGCATGGCCGAGCTGAAGGTCGGAATCCGCTCCATGACGCAGGCGGTCGAGACGCTCTCGGGCGGCCAGCGCCAGTGCGTGGCCGTGGCGCGGGCGGCAGCGTTTGCGCGCCATGTTGTCATCATGGATGAACCCACCGCCGCCCTGGGCGTGAAGGAGGGCAACATGGTGCTGGAGCTGATCCGCCGCGTGCGCGACAAGGGCCTGCCCGTCATTCTCATCAGCCACAACATGCCCCATGTGTTCGAGATTGCCGACCGCATCCACATCGCCCGCCTGGGCAAACGCGCCGCCGTGGTCAACCCCAAGAAGATCAGCATGAGCGACACCGTGGCCGTGATGACGGGGGCCATGGCTGCGTCTGACCTGCCCGCTGAATGCCTTGCCTGAAGACGCTGCCATGCTGAAAAACATCGACCCCCTGCTGACCCCCGACCTGCTCAAGGTGCTGGCCGAAATGGGCCATGACGACGCCATCGTGCTGGCCGACGCCAACTTCACCGCCATGAGCCTGGGCACTGGCAAGCCTGTGCTGCGCCTGCCCGGCATTGGCATGGCGCGTGCCGTGCAAGCGGTGGCCAGCGTATTGCCATTGGCGCAAGACGTGACGCACCCTGTGGCCTACATGCAGGTGGGCGGTACCGAGGTGCCGTACCGCTCGGCCCTGCAGCGGGAAACCCTGGACGTGCTGGCGCGCGAGGGCGTGGCCAGCGCGCAGGCCGAAGGCGTGGAGCGTTTTGCGTTCTACGAGCGCGTCAAAAAGGCCTATGCGATCGTTGTGACGGGCGAACTGCAGCCCTGGGGCAATTTCCTGCTGCGCAAGGGCGTCATCGGCGACACTCTGAACGCCTGACCGTTTCATCACCATGCTGGACACCGACGCTTCTCCCTCTGCCGTTGACAACGCTGCCGCCAGCCCCGCGCTGCTGCGCCAGCGTGGCTCCAACCATGTGGGGCTGCGCCAGTTCAACGAACGCGTGGTGCTGCAGGCGCTGCGCACCCACGGCAGCCTGGCCAAGGCCGAGATGGCGCGCGTCACGGGCCTGACGGCGCAGACCATCGGTTTGATCACTGCGCGGCTCGATGAAGACCAGTTGCTGCGCCGCGAAGCCCCCGTGCGTGGGCGCGTGGGCCAGCCCTCGGTGCCCATCGGGCTGAACCCCGACGGCGCGTTTGCCATCGGCATCAAGATCGGCCGCCGCAGCGCCGACTGGCTGCTGGTGGACTTCACCGGCCATGTGCGCGAGCGCATCGTGCTCGACTACGCCTTTCCTGACATCGACGTGCTGCTGCCCGCCATCCGCACGCACCTCAACCAGTTGCTCGACGGCCTGGGCCCGCTGCGCTCGCGCGTGGTGGGCGTAGGCGTGGCCGCGCCGTTCCAGCTCGGCGGCTGGCACCGCATGCTGGGGCTGACCGAAGCGCAGTCCGAAGCCTGGAACAACATCGACCTGGCCGAGCAGGTGCAGCAGATGACCGAGCTGCCCGTGAGCTTCGCCAAAGACACCTCCGCCGCCTGCGTGGCCGAGTTGCTGCAGGGGCGCGGGCGCGACATCCCGAGTTTTCTGTACCTCTTCATGGACACCTTTGTGGGCGGCGGGCTGGTCATCAACTCGCACTTGCATCGCGGTCTGCATGGCAACGCGGGTGCGGTGGCTTCGCTGCCGCTGTCACCCGCCCAACCGGGGCAGGCACCGGCGCAGCTCATCAGCCAGGCCTCGCTGTGGGAGTTGGAGCAGCGTTTTCGCGAGCACGGCCTCGACCCCATGGCCGCCTACGACAAGCGCGTGCTGCAGGCCCCGTGGCTGGAACACAGCCGGGGCTGGATCGCACGCGCCGCTGCGGGCCTGGCGCACTGCATCGTCTCGGCCACGGCGTTCCTGGACCTGGACGCCGTGGTGGTCGATGGCGCCGCTGCCCCCGAGCTGCTGCAGGCACTGTGCGAGAGCGCCCGCCACGCGCTGGCCGACTACAACTGGGAGGGCCTGCACCAGCCGCCCCGGCTGGAACTGGGCACCATGGGCTCGGACGCGCGGGCGCTGGGCGGAGCGCTGCTGCCGCTGCATGCGTGTTTCGCGCCGGATACGGACATCTTTCTCAAGACGTAGTGGCGACCGCGCGGCAGTGAGGGATTGGTTGCTATTAAATGTATAGCTGTCAAGGCATATCCATCGCGCGGAAAGGCCTGGTTTTGTTCAAAAATCTTCGGTGAGACCGAGTGGCAAAAGCCCGCCTGCCACCTTACCGGCCCGCGAGGATCGCCCGCGCCACTTCAGCAAACCCCGCGCCCCGCTCGCCTTGGGTCACATAGCGCGGCAGGTGCGCGAGCTGCGGCACAAATCGCGCGATGTTGGCAACGCCTACGCTGTGGGTGAAGTGCTGGAACATCGCCTGGTCATTGCCCGAGTCGCCCACAAACACCCAGCGATCCAGCTCCTGCGCCAGGTCACGGCCCAGCAGCTCGCGCACGATCCAGTTGGCGCCCTGCCATTTGTTGAAGTCGCCAAAGCAGCCGTGGATGTGGATGCTGCTCACCGTGGTCTGCATGCCTTCGCGCTGCAGCAGGGCCAGCACCTGCTGCACGGTCTCGGGCGGGTGCCGGTCGAACTCGTCGTAGTCAAAGGCCAGGTCGGTCTCGCGCCCGGCGCTGTCGCGGCTCAGGGCCACGCCGGGCACTTCGGCCGCCACCATGGCAGCGATTTCGCGCATCCGTGCCTGGTTGGCGCTGCGTAGGGCGGTGTCTTGCTGGTAGCGCTTGACCAGCGTTGGTTGCAAGCCAGGGCCCCGGGTAAACGCCACAGCGCCGTTCTCGGCCACCATGGCATCCACCGGCCAGGTCGAACCGGCAGGCCCGGCCATGAAAGGTTCACACCAGCCAATCGGCCGCCCCGTGATGGGAATCACCACCAGGCCCGCTGTCTTCAGGTCGGCCAGCGCCTGCAGTGCGTCGGGCGTGATCGCGCCCTCGGTGGTCAGGGTGTCGTCGATGTCGGTGAATATTCCCGCGATGGTGGAGCGGGCGGCCGAATTCCAGTGAGGCAGGGGCAGCATGTGGCAGATGCAGAAAGTGTTCTGGCCCGATGATCATCGCGCAACTCGAAGCAAGGGCCTTTCGATGCAGCGGAACCACAGCATGCTGATGACAACAATTACAACGGGCAGACCAAGCAGGAAGAAGAGCAATGACTGCGGTTCCGAAATACCAAGGGACATGCGCATTCGACCGCTGGCGTCGAGCAGGAAGGTGTGAAGCAGATACAAACTGTATGAAGCATCGCCCACCGCGACCAGCCAGGTGGGCGGTGAAAACCTGGTTTGCTCGAGGCACAGGGCAATGACTAGAGTGGCAACGCCCACCACCCCGAAGCTCGCCGCCCGCATGACTTCGACACGATCAAAAAACGGCGACATGGAACCTACCGCAAAGCCCGAGGCTATCAGCAGGAGGCACAGCGGGATGGTGGTTTTGTGTGTTCGAAAGATTGAAGCGCGTCGGTCATAGGCGTGTGCCACTAGTGCCCCTGCGAGGAACTCTAGCCCCAGCCCAGTAAGTCCATACCGTAGTGGCTGGTCGCCTTCAAAAACACCTTGCGGATCTATGGTGACCCATGCGATGCCCCAAGCCGCAAGTACCAGCATTACCGAAACAATGACTTTGATCTGGTGTCGCCGCGGAAGGATTGCAATGGGAATGATCCATAGATAGAAGTAGATCTCCATTGTCAGCGACCAAGCTGGAGGCAGCCAGTTGTCCCAAATGTTGGGGTAAAGCAGAAGAGTGCTGAAAATCATCTTCTGCAAAGGCGGCAGACTCTCCTGGTATACCCAAACTGTCGTCAGTGCGATGAGTAGCAGGACGGGCCAATAACCCATATAGATGCGTCGCAAACGGTTCACCACGAAACGTTTGATGCCGCTTGCAGGAATGGTGCGCAGGGCCGAGCGGTACACCACGAAGCCGCTGAGTGTGAAAAATATGTCGACCCCGGAGAAACCCCAGCGGGTGAACGCACTAGTGGTCGACAACAGTGGAGCCAAGTTCCAGTGGGGGTGCATGTGGAAAAAGAGCACCATGAGCGCTGCCACGCCGCGCAGCGCCTGAATCCACAGTAAATCAGTCTGTGCAGCGGCAGTCGCACAGGCTGCGCTATTGCGAGAGCTTGATGTGCGTTCCACGATGCTCCAGGTATGGCGTACGAGAATTCAGCCTTTGTGGCGAAAGAGCCATTTAGTTGCCCCGGTAAAATTGACGACCATGCCCAGTAAACTGCCTATGCATACGTAGGTACTGAGCCATAGAGGCGACTGACTGAAGCGTGAAGCTAAGAAAGAATAAGCAGCTAGATTCACAAGGCCACCACCTAGCATAAGACCCAAGTAGCGCATATACTCGCCAAAAATATGCATGCCCGCAGAGCGATTCGCAAATGTAAACCGTCGGTTTAATATCCATGTAGCCGTAGCTGCTCCCAGAAAGGACGCTAAGCGAGCAGCATAGATGCCAATAGGCTCTCGCAATAAGGCGAGCAATGTTACATCCACCGCGAGTCCAATGATGCCCACCAATCCAAACCGTAATAGTTCGCGGGTTAGCGTCATGAGGAGTAGCTCGCCTTATTGCTGTCCGTGATACTCAAATAAACTAAGCGCTTGAGTTCGCGTCGCATCTGGGTGATGCCGTGAAGGATCAATCCACTAACGCCCGACACCACGCCGCAGAGCATCAATGCAGTCACCAGACCCAGCGTGGGAAAACGTCGCACAAGGCCTGTTTGCTCAAACTCTAGAATGATAGGGACTGCAAGTGCAACAGAAGCTGCCATAAGAAACGCACCCAACCAACCAAAGAACTGAAGTGGTTTTTCGCTCAGCACGAGACGTCCTATTGTTTTTAGAATGCGCCAACCATCCCGATAGGTTGAGAGTTTGCTGGTTGATCCTTCGGGACGAGCCCCATAGGGTGTATCGATTTCCGCACACGGCATACGCAACTCTAGTGCGTGTACGTTCAATTCGGTCTCGATCTCAAAGCCGTGTGATTGAGCTGGAAACGATTTTACATAGCGGCGCGAGAAAACACGATAGCCCGACAACATGTCCCGGAAACTGCCTCCAAATATTTGCTGCACGCATCCAGTCAGAAGCTTGTTTCCCAGCCTGTGACCCGGGCGATACGTAGCCCCACCAACTCCTTGGTCTGACTCTACTCGGGCTCCGACGACCATATCTAGCCGTCCGTCAATTAGTGTCTTGATGAGCAAGCAAGCGGATGGTGCATGGTATGTGGCATCACCATCCGCCATGACGTAGATATCGGCATCAACATCTGCAAACATGCGTCGCACCACATTACCTTTGCCACGGAGCGCAACGTGAACAACGGTAGCGCCATGCTCTACAGCGACTTTGGCAGTTTGATCGGTGGAGTTGTTATCAAACACATACAGCTTGGCCTGCGGCAAAGCTGCCTTGAAGTTGTCTAAAACAATTCCGATCGCAAGCGCTTCGTTAAAGCACGGAATTATGACCGCGACATCAGGTTCAGTCCCACGGATCTTTTCCTTGTATCCATTCATGAGTTCTTGCCCAAGGTAGAAGATGCCGTGCTATTTAAATATCCAGTCGAGGAGGTTTGAGAGTACAAAACTGGGAGGAGGATCATAGGAGCTGCAAAAAATGTGAGCAAATATCTATATTCTCCGGCTATTGAAAAAATGAAAACGGCTATTAGATGTAATATTAGTGTGCTGCATATGATGAAGCTGCCGTAGTCCTTATGTCTCCATGTACGTACGCTGCCAGTAGCTACTAAAAATAAGCCCAGCCATGGGGCCCATAGTATAAATCGATAGACGAGCGAAAAATCGAACCAAGCAGATATCGCGCGATGGATAGCCCCGTTTCGAAAGCGTGGTTGGGATAGTGATTTTGTTTTGTTTAAAATTATCTCGGCGCTCGCAAGTCCTGGAATTCCGCCGTTGGCAAAAGCCGAGTACAAGAAGATATTAATGCGGCTCGCTGTAAACGCTGGAAGATTGTGCCAGAGGTTGTAGGTGAAGAATTCGCGAATGATTGTCTTCTTTGCCTTTGATGACAGACTCATTAAATTGGGTCCATCGTTAAAGTATACGAGTGGGTCCCAATAGTAGTGATCGTAGTATTGGTTGATACGATCTATGCTTTCGCCATTCGAGGTCAGGGCATCGAGCGTTTGAGGGGTTACTCGGGGCTCGTTGCGCTCCCACAGACCCATCGGGCGATGCTCCAGAAAGCCCACTGTTTCGTAGAGTGCCAAAGGAAAGATGGCTCCGTGAGATTCTCTTTGAAAGTAGGTGCTCGCAAGAATGGCTGATGCACACCATGGTAGGAAGACTGCGGCTAATTTCCAGCGATCTCGTGTTGAGGAAATGGTTGCCAAAGCCACTATAGCTATTATACTAATTATTCCGTTTGGACGTGCAAAAAGTGCGAAAGGAATTGTTAAAAATAGCATCCAAACAGCGGCATGATCAATTTTTCTTGCCTTGTAGCAGCGCCAGGCCTCGAATAGCATTCCAATTGATGCCATTGCGTACACCCCGTCTCCGTATAGACTGCTTGAATAATAAATAACACTAGGAGCCAGGGCGACAAAAAACAAGCAGTAAATAAAACTCTTGTACATTTCGTGGCTCAGCATCCAGCCTAAAATGCGCGCGCATACAATGGCACATAGTGTCATTTGAAAGATGATTGGAATTTCCGTTAGTCCCCAGGTGCCATATAGTAAGAGATTGTAGGCATACCAGAAAGATGGTTTTCCGGAAGAAAAACCTCGATCTGTATCTACTTCTAACATAATTGCGAGACTGTCTTGTCCAAGAACGCCTGGCCAGCATGCAATCATCCAAACTGCATATGCCAAGCTCAAAGCCACTAGTAAAAATCCAAACCGTTGAAGTTCGGTCAGTTGTCGATTTTTCTTTTTGAAGAAATTGAGTGGGGAGGAGCGTGATAAGGCTGTCTTTTTTGTGGACGGCTTGAATTTTAGAAATTGCTTCTCAAGCCCGTGCCAACTAAGATATGCAAGAAAGGTGGTTGCTAAAAAGGCAAAGAGCAGAGTTGCCAAGAATCCTTGTGAGGGGAAAAGATAAAATATTATTGTTTGTTGAATCGGGAAGGCGAAAAGATATATTCCATAAGACGGATCACCCCATTGGCCAGCTTTCCTGATAAAAGGAGTTGATCGAGTGCCAAAATATATGATGAAAAATGGCAGACCTATCAGGAGTGCGGTATGGTGTAAATTTGCCGTCCATGAGATTGCAGTAGCTGTAGTTATTGCCCCAGTCCATAGAGCTGGACGACGGGTCCAATTTTTTTCCAATGTATGCAGTGCAACACCTGCCGCAAAAAAGGCACTTAACTCCCAGTTATAACTAACAATTTTTGTTAGATCAGCATTGTATTTTTGAAAAAACCAAGCGAAATAAATAAAGATGCAAATTAATAGTATCGGTCGATATTTTAGTAGGCCGATTAGGCCTCCTAAGGCCAAAATGATGTAGCAACGAACCTCGATAGGAATGGTCCACAGTGAGCCGTTAACCCCCTTGGGGTAGGGATTTCCCTCAAAGACACCTGGTAAAACAAAGTGGATTTTCATCCACAGTCCCTGAAGATAATTTGCAGTCGCTTTATGAGTGATGTAGTCTCTGAGTGGCAGCTCTGTGACCAGAGCGCCCAGGCCATATGCAGTCAGAACTAGCGCGGCGGTCAGTGCTGGCCAGATGCGCAAAAAGCGCCGCAGCGCAAATCGAAAGAAATTTGGGTCACGCTGCCAACTAGCAGCGACCAAATAGCCGCTAATAATAAAAAATATTGCGACGGCCAAGCCCCCGTAGCTATGGATTCCAAAGAAGCTGGGCTCCATCTGACCCGTCAAGGCGTAATGGTGACTGATAAGCACCATAGAGGCCGCCACGATACGGATCGCGTCAAAGTTGTTGCCGGCGAATGAAGATCCCCCTGCGTGTATATGTGCTGCACTCATTTCAATGTCAGCGCATCAAGCATTGGCCTGCAATGCCAACCCCGCATGCTCCCGCAGCGGATGGAAGTGGATCTTGGGAAACCGCTCCTGCGCCAACCGCACGTCGTACGGCGAGGTGCACAGGTACGCCAGCGTATCCGCCGCATCGTGCGCCAGGCGCAGCGGGTAGGCATCGGTGAATGCACGCAGGTCGGCCGCGTTGTCGGCGGTGATCCAGCGGGCGCCCGTGTACTGGCAGCCTTCCAGGCGCACATCAGCGTCGTATTCGGCCTTCAGGCGGTGCTGTACCACTTCAAACTGCAGCTGGCCCACGGCGCCCAGCAGCATGTTGCCGCCCGCGTCGGGCTTGAAGACCTGGATCGCGCCTTCCTCGCCCAGCTGGGCCAGGCCCTGTTGCAGCTGTTTGGTGCGCAGCGGGTTCTTGAGCACCACGGTCATGAACATCTCGGGCGCGAAGAAGGGCAGGCCGGTGAACTGCAGGTTGGCACCGTCGGTGATGGTGTCGCCCAGCTGCACGCCGCCGTGCGTGGTGAAGCCGATGATGTCGCCCGCGTAGGCTTCTTCGACCGCTTCTCGGCGCTGGGACATGAAGGTCACGACCGAGGTGGGCCGCAGCTCCTTGCCGGTGCGTTGCACCTTGAGCTTCATGCCCGGCGTGTATTTGCCCGAGGCCACACGCACGAAGGCGATGCGGTCGCGGTGGTTGGCGTCCATGTTGGCCTGCACCTTGAACACCACGCCCGAGAAACCTTCGTCTTCGGGCTGGATGGTCTTGACAACGGGCTGCTTGTTGACTTCGAGCGTACTCACGCGCGGGCCAGGGGGCGGGGCCATGTCCACGAGGGCATCCAGCACTTCCATCACCCCGAAGTTGTTCACGCCGGAGCCGAAGAACACGGGGGTGAGCTTGCCGGCCAGGAAGGCCTCGTGGTTCCACTCGGGCGATGCGCCGGTGGCCAGCTCCATGCTGTCCATGGCGGCGTCGAATTCGGCACCAAAGCGGGCGCGCAGCGTGTCCACGTCGGTGAGCGGGATGGACTCGAAATCCTGCGGGCGGCGTTCGCTGCCGGACTCGAACACGGTCATCGTCTTGGTGCGCAGGTTGATGATGCCGCCAAAGCTCTTGCCCTGGCCTACGGGCCAGGTCATGGGGCAGCAGGGCATGCCCAGCTCGCGCTCCACTTCGTCCATGATGTCCAGCGGGTCGCGCACCTCGCGGTCCATCTTGTTGACGAAGGTGATGATGGGCGTGTCGCGCTGGCGGCAGACCTCGATGAGGCGGCGGGTTTGTGCTTCCACACCGTTGGCCGCGTCGATCACCATCAGGGCCGAGTCCACGGCGGTGAGCACGCGGTACGTGTCTTCGGAGAAGTCCTTGTGGCCGGGCGTGTCGAGCAGGTTGATCACATGCTCGCGGTACAGCATCTGCATGACCGAGGAGGCCACCGAGATGCCGCGCTGCTTTTCAATTTCCATCCAGTCGGATGTGGCGTGGCGGCTGGCCTTGCGGCCCTTGACGGCACCGGCGATCTGGATCGCGCCCGAGAACAGCAGCAGCTTTTCCGTCAGCGTCGTTTTACCGGCGTCGGGGTGGGAAATGATGGCAAAGGTGCGGCGGCGCCGGGTTTCGGGGGCGTAGGACACGGGGGGATTCCAAGAGGGCTAGGGCCGCTGCGGCAAGGGCTGCGGCAGCAGGCGCGACAGGCGCGGTGCGCCGAATCGCGGGATTTTACCGGGCGGGCGCTCTGGATTCCCCGGGGCGGGCATCAGCTATTCATTGCGCTGCACGCCACCCACAGCGCTTGAAGCTGGCGCGTACAAGGCCAGCGCACCCGTGGAGCTGACTTTGTCAGGCCACCGGGTGCGCCCCCCTCCCGCCCCGCATAGCGGGGCGAGAGAGGGGGAAGGCGCACAGCGCCTCAGGGGGTGTTTCACTTCGCCTGCGTGTGGCGGGCGTACATCTTCTGCATGCCGCCGATCCAGCGTTCGTAGTCCTGCCCTTTGTTGCGGAAGTACTGCGTCACCTCGGGGTGGGGCAGTACCAGAAAGCGCCCGTCCAGCATGGCGGCCAGCACGTCGCCCGCCACCTGCTCAGGGGGGAGGATGCCGTCGTGCGAGGCCGATCCGCCGTCGCCCGTGACCATGGCGGTGCGTACCGACTGCGGGCACAGGCAGGCCACGCCCACGCCCTTGCGGCCGTAGGCGATGCGCAGCCATTCGGCAAAGGCCACGGCCGCGTGTTTGGTCACGGCGTAGGGGGCGGATTCGACAATGGTCAGCAGCCCGGCGGCCGAGGCCGTGACGAGGAAGAAGCCCTCACCACGCTCCACCATTTCGGGTACCACGGCCCGGGCCGCCCATACATGAGCCATGCCGTGGATGTTCCACATGGCGTCCCACAGCGGGTCTTCGAGTTCGATGCCGCCCGGGCGGCCCAGGATGCCCGCGTTGGAGATGTAGGCGTCCACGCGGCCATAGCGTTCGCGCGTGGTGGCCACCAGGGCCTGGATGTCGGCCTCTTTGGAGACATCGCAGCGCACGGCCAGGCCCCCGATCTCGTCGGCCACGGCCTGGGCGGGTTCCAGATGCAGGTCGGCCACGACCACGGCGCGTGCGCCCTCCTGTGCAAAACGCCGCGCGATGCTGCGGCCGATGCCGCTGGCGCCGCCGGTGACGATGACGACCTTGTCCTTGGGGTCCATGCTGTGCTCCTTGATGGCGCTTTTGAAAGAGCACCAGTGTCAGGGGCTACGCCAACCCCGGCAGCCGCACAGGTGACATGGGTGGTTGGCATGTTGCCGACGTGAAAGAGCAAGGGCGAGTGAGCGCGGGGCGGCCCCACCCGCAGCCGGGGATGTTTCCCCGCCGGGCACTTGCTTTTATAATCCGCCGATCCGAGGAGCGTTGCAGCGCCCCCAGCACAGGCGGGGCGTGAGGCTCGGAGTCACCCAGCAACGACGCTCATCCACTTCTCGTGTGGTGAGCCTTGTCACTCCCCCGACCAGTGGTTTTTCAAACATGCTTTGGAGCACACCACCATGAACGCACGCGTCAACGCCCCGGTCAACACCGACTGCATCATTGCCGACATCGGCCTGGCCGATTGGGGCCGCAAAGAGATCCGCATCGCCGAAACGGAGATGCCCGGCCTGATGGCCATCCGCGAGGAGTTCGCGGCCAAGCAGTCGCTCAAGGGCGCCCGTATCACCGGCAGCCTGCACATGACGATCCAGACCGCCGTGCTGATCGAAACGCTGCAAGCCCTGGGCGCCGATGTGCGCTGGGCCTCGTGCAACATCTTCTCCACGCAGGACCATGCCGCCGCCGCTATCGCTGCCACCGGCACGCCCGTGTTTGCCGTCAAGGGCGAGACCCTGGCCGAATACTGGGACTACACCCACCGCATTTTTGACTTTGGCCCCAAGGGCACCGCAGGCGAAGGCCCCAACCTGATCCTGGACGACGGCGGCGATGCCACGCTGCTGATGCACCTGGGCAAGAAGGCCGAGAAGGACGCGTCCGTGCTGGCCAACCCCGGCAGCGAAGAAGAGCGCATCCTGTTCGCCGCCATCAAGGCCAAGCTGGCCGAAGACAGCACCTGGTACAGCCGCAAGAGCGCCGAGATCATCGGCGTGACCGAAGAGACCACCACCGGCGTGCACCGCCTCAAGGAAATGTCGGCCAAGGGCTCGCTGATGTTCCGCGCGATCAACGTGAACGACTCGGTGACCAAGAGCAAGTTCGACAACCTGTACGGCTGCCGCGAGTCGCTGGTGGACGGCATCAAGCGTGCCACTGACGTGATGATCGCCGGCAAGGTGGCCGTGGTGGCGGGCTACGGCGACGTGGGCAAGGGCAGCGCCCAGGCCCTGCGCGCCCTGAGCGCCCAGGTGTGGGTGACCGAGATCGACCCCATCAACGCGCTGCAGGCTGCCATGGAAGGCTTCAAGGTTGTGACCATGGAATGGGCCGCCGACAAGGCCGACATCTTCGTGACCACCACCGGCAACCGCGACGTGATCACTTTCGAGCACATGGCGGCGATGAAGGACCAGTCCATCGTTTGCAACATCGGCCACTTCGACAACGAGATCCAGGTCGCCAAGCTCGAAGAACACTGCCAGTGGGAAGAGATCAAGCCCCAGGTGGACCACGTGATCTTCCCCGACGGCAAGCGCATCATCCTGCTGGCCAAGGGCCGCCTGGTGAACCTGGGCTGCGGCACGGGCCACCCCAGCTTCGTGATGTCCAACTCGTTCGCCAACCAGACCATCGCCCAGATCGAGCTGTTCACCCACAGCGACTACTATGAAAACGGCAAGGTCTACGTGCTGCCCAAGCACCTGGACGAGAAGGTGGCGCGCCTGCACCTGAAGAAGGTGGGCGCCATGCTGACCGAGCTGAGCGACGACCAGGCCGCCTACATCGGCGTGCCCAAGCAAGGCCCTTACAAGCCCGATACGTACCGTTATTGATTGGATGTGCTGAGGGGGCGGTGCCCCCTTCTTCCCCCGTGGCGTGACGCTGCGCGGGGCCGGGCAGCGGCGCTTGCACGCCGGGTGCTGATTACCTGATTGCTATGTTAATGATAGCTATCAGGGCATGATGGTCGCGCGGTAGCGGCTGTTTTTACTCATAAAAGGACGGGCGCCATGCGCGCAGATGTGTTTTTGGTGGAGCGGGGGCATGCCGCCACACGCTCGCAGGCCCAGCGCCTGATTGCGTCGGGTGTCGAATGGCGCCTGTCGCCGCTCGCGTCCTGGCAGAAGGTGGCCAAGAATGGCGACGACATCCCGGCCATTGCCGAGGTGCAGTTGCTCGACAGCGCCGAGGCCAAGTACATCTCGCGCGGCGGGCTCAAGCTCGAAGGCGCGCTCGATGCCCAGGGTCTGAAGGTGCAAGGGCTGCGCTGCCTGGACGTGGGGCAGAGCACTGGTGGTTTCACCGACTGTCTGTTGCAGCGCGGTGCCGCCCAGGTGATTGGCGTGGACGTGGGCCATGACCAGCTGCACGAGCGGCTGAGGAACGACCCGCGGGTGGTGTGTGTCGAGGGCGTGAACGCCCGCTCGCTGACGCCCGAGGCGCTGCAGCAGGCCTGCGATCTGGCGCTCTCGGAAGTCATCGAGCTGGAAGAGGACAACGAGACCCAGCCCGAGGCCCCCTACAGCTGGATGCGCAACGGCGGCCAGGTGGACGAGGACTATGACGACAGCGACGATGCCAAGGAAAAGGACATCGAAGCCTTCAAGGCCGAACGCGCCGAGCTGGCCAAGGCGCGCGCACAGGGCACGCTGCCGGTGGAGCGCCGCCGCCGCGCCGACCGGGAAGATGTCGATATCACGCCCGAATTTGGCCTGGTGACGGGCGACCTGTCGTTCATCTCGCTCACACTGGTGCTGCCCGCGCTGGTGCCGCTGCTGGCGCCACAGGGCGACCTGGTCATGCTGGTCAAGCCGCAGTTCGAGCTGCAGCCCGGCCAGGTGGGCAAGGGCGGTATCGTGCGCGACGAGGCTCTGTACGCCGTGGTCGAACAACGCATCCGCGATTGCTGCGCCACCGTGGGCCTGGCCGTGCTGGCGTGGCTGGACAGCCCCATCCAGGGCGGCGACGGCAACCGTGAATTTTTTATCCATGCTAGGAGGGCTGCATGAATGCTGCCAATGCACAGGGCACCGGTTTCCCTGTGAGTTTTGAGTTCTTCCCGCCCAAGACGCCCGAAGGCGCCGACAAGCTGCGCGTGGCCCGCCAGCAGCTGTATGCGCTGCACCCGGATTTCTGCTCGGTGACCTACGGCGCCGGGGGCTCCACGCAAGAAGGCACCTTTGGCACCGTGCGCGAAATCCTGGCCGAAGGCGTGGGCGCCGCGTCGCACTTCTCCTGCATCGGCGCCACGCGCCAATCGGTGCGCGAGCAGCTCGCCACGCTCAAGGCCATGGGCGTCAAGCGCCTGGTGGCGCTTCGCGGCGACCTGCCCAGCGGCTATGGTGCGGGTGGCGAGTTCCAGTACGCGAGCGACCTGGTGGCCTTCATCCGCGCCGAGACAGGGCGCGACTTCCACATCGAGGTGGCGGCCTACCCCGAGGTGCACCCCCAGGCGCGCTCGCCCGAGGCCGACCTCAAGGCCTATGTGGCCAAGGTGCAGGCCGGGGCGGATTCGGCCATCACCCAGTATTTCTACAACAGCGACGCGTACTTCCGTTTTGTCGAAGACACGCAGCGCCTGGGCGCGGATGTGCCTGTGGTGCCGGGCATCATGCCGATTGGCAGCTCCACACAGCTCATGCGCTTTTCCGACGCGTGTGGCGCCGAGATCCCGCGCTGGATCCGCCTGCGCCTGCAGGGGTTTGGCGATGACACGGCCAGCATCAAGGCCTTTGGCCTGGATGTGGTGACCGACCTGTGCGACCAGCTGCGCAGCGCGGGCGTGCCCGCCTTGCACTTCTACACCATGAACCAAAGCGCCGCGACGCTGGAGATCTGTCGCCGCCTGGGGATCTGATGGGTTGGGGTGGCCTGCCGCTGCCCGCCCGCTGTGGGTCCCTGCAGGGGCTTGCCGGGCATGCGGCGTGTGTGGGGTTGTTGTGGGCCCTGGTGATGGCCCCCGCGCTGGCCCAGGGGCTGTCGGCCGAGGCCGATGCGCTGGCCCCCCATCTCCTGACGGTGCCGGGCGAGGCGATGCTGATCGACCCCCCGCCGCCACCGCCGCTCCCGCCCCCCGGGGGAGATGCCTCGTCCCTCGGGCTGGTCACGGCCGACGAGGTGGGGCTGGCCTCGTGGTACGGCGCGCAGTTCCACCGGCGGCGCACAGCCAGCGGGGAGCGTTTTGACATGCGTGCGCTCACGGCGGCGCATCCCACGCTGCCGTTTGGCTCGCGGGTCTGCGTGCGCAGCCAGGCCACGGGGCGCACGGTGGTGGTGCGCATCAACGACCGGGGCCCCCATGTCCGCAACCGGGTGATCGACCTCAGCCGTGGCGCAGCCGAGGCCCTGGGCATGATCGGCCTGGGGCTCAAGCCGGTGGAGCTGTTTGCGCTGGATGAGGATGAAAAGGACTGCCCGGCGGCGCCTTGAGGAGGGCGTTCTGGCCCGCGTGTTCACGGCCCATGGCTGGCGCCGGGCGGCGCAGCACCGCAGGGTGGGGCGCCTCAGCCGCCGGATTCGAGCGTGTGCGTGGCGTGTTTGTCCTGCGCCAGCAGCTCGGTCATCTGCGGCAGCGCGGCTTTCAGGGCCGCCTTGAGCGTGTAGGGCGGGTTGATCAGGAACATGCCGCTGGCGGGCAGGCCGGGGCGCTTGGTGTCGCCGGTGACCGTTTCGGTGATCTTGCTGGACTTGACGGTCAGCGTGGCGTGCAGCCAGCTTTTTCCCGCCTTGGTGGCCAGGGTCTTGAGACGCCGGGGCAGATCATGGGCCTCGGGGCGCGGGATGATCGGGTACCAGAACGCATAGGTGCCCGTGGCAAAACGCTTGAGCGAATCGGCCGCCATGTCGAGCACCTTGGCATAGTCGCTCTTGATTTCATAGCTGGGGTCGCACAGTACAAGCGCGCGGCGGGCCGGTGGGGGCAAGAATTTCTTGATGCCTTCAAACCCGTCTTCGTGCAGTACGGCCACCTGGCGGCCTGCCTCCAGCTGGGCGACATTGCCCGCCAGGGAGCGCAGGTCGGTGGGGTGCAGCTCGAACAGCTTGAGCTTGTCGTGGCTGCGCAGCAGGCGCTGGGTGATGAAGGGCGAGCCGGGGTAGACCCGCAGGGTGTTGCCCTGGTTGAAGGCGTTCACCATGTCCACATAGGCCTGCAGGGCCGGGGCGAGGGCGGGGGTGGTGGGGGCAAACAGGCGGGCGATGCCGTCGGCGGCTTCGCCGCTGGTGCTGGCATAGTCGCCGTCCAGCCGGTACAGGCCTGCGCCTGCGTGGGTGTCCAGCACGGTCAGGGCCGCGTCTTTCTCGGTGAGGTGTTGCAAGGCGGCAATCAGAACCGTGTGCTTGAGCACATCGGCATGGTTGCCCGCGTGGAAGGCGTGGCGATAACTGAACATGGCCCAATGGTAACGAGTGCGCCCCTTGGTGCGCCTTTTTTGTGGTGCCACCCGCCCAGGCGGGGTGCCCTGGGGGCTGCTTGGGTGTATCTTTCCAGGCCACGGCACAATCCGAACCGCCGGTTGGCCACGAGCGTGATGTTTTTGGCAGACAGGTCGGCATTTGTTAGCCATTTGTTTCGAAATCACCCCCTGCCATGCCGCATGATCGCGCCTGCGGCGGTGCTGGCGCTCCGTTGCGCTCTTGAACCGCCTTCGACACCGCAAGCACGCCACGTCCTTTGACCATGACCGAAAGCCTCCGCCAAGCCCCTGCCACTGGAGTCAGCCATGTCGATGCGCTGCCCCCCGGCTCCCGGCTGGCCGAATTCGAGATCCTGGCGCTCCTTGGGGTGGGGGGGTTTGGCATGGTCTACAAGGCGTTCGACCACTCCTTACACCGGGCGGTGGCCATCAAGGAATACATGCCTTCGGCCCTGGCCGGGCGGTCCGAAGGGCAGTCGCTGTGGGTGCGGTCCTCGTCCGACCAGCAGACTTTCCAAGCGGGCCTTGCCTCGTTTGTGGGCGAAGCGCGCCTGCTGGCCCAGTTTGACCACCCGTCGCTGGTCAAGGTGTTCCGGTTCTGGGAGGCCAACAACACAGCCTATATGGTGATGCCGCTCTACAGTGGCATGACCTTCAAGCAGGCACGGGCGCAGATGCGCACGCCCCCGCCCGAGGCCTGGCTGCGCAAGCTGCTGTGGTCGGTGCTGGACGCCCTGCGGGTGCTGCACGACGGGAACACGCTGCACCGCGATATATCGCCTGACAACATCTTTTTGCAGGACAACGGCCCGCCGGTACTGCTGGACCTGGGCGCGGCCCGGCACGCGATCAATGACCAGGACCGCAAACACACGGCCGTGCTCAAGGTGAACTACGCACCGATCGAGCAGTATTCCGACGGCGACGAGGAGCTGCGCCAGGGGCCGTGGAGTGATCTTTATTCGCTGGCGGCCGTGATGCACGGCTGCCTGGCCAACGACACCCCGCTGCCTGCCACGCTGCGCTCCATCCGCGACCGCATGGTGTCTTTCCCCCGCATCGCCAAGACCGTCAAGCGGCAGTTTGGCGTGGAGTATTCGGCGCCGTTTGTGGCCGCGATTGCGCAAGCATTGGCACTGCGGCCCGAAGACCGGCCGCAGAGCATTGACGCTTTTCTCCAGGCCATGGAGATGACTTCGCCGCCGGACGATGTCCAGCATTTTGATTTCCGCGCCGAACTGGGCGACATCTGGGTGGAGCCTGCCGACCAGCCCGGCCCCGGCTTGCTCACGCCCACGGTGGATGTGACCTCAGCACCGCGCATCGTGGCCGAGATGCAGGCCCAGGCGAAACGCGCAGAGACCTCCGAAGCGGCGGCCCCCGTAGTGGTGGACAGCGGCGTGGGCCGTCCCGCGACGGATCCGGGCGCCGACACGGTCATGCTGGGCGGCCCCGACACCGTGTTTGCCGACCCGGGGGACACGGTGTTCATCGACGCAGGCGACACCGTGGCGGCCGATGATTCGCGCCATGAGGGGGCAGCCCACCACCGCCGGCATGGGGGCGAGCCGCGTGCCCTGCCGCTGGAGCGCGACACGGTGCGCGCTGCGGGCAAAACCGCCAGATCCAAGCGGCGGTCACCCCTGGTCGCGGGGCTGGTGGTGGCCGTGCTGGTGGTGGTGGCCTCTGCGGCCGGCCTGCGTTGGATGCAGGGCAACAAGGCGGCCCAAGACGACATCATTACCGAGATGGCCGAGCCGCCCGCACCGCCTGCGGCGCCCGCTTCGGCAGAGGTTGTTCTCACAGAAACTGCCGCCGCTGCCGTGGAAGGGGCTTCCAATCCGGCAGGCCTGGCGGCGGCAGGTGGGGCTGCGTCTGCATCTGCTGCATCCCCCGCCTCTGCCGCGGCATCGGCGCCCCGGGTGGCACCCCGCACAGCCAAGCGCACCGCGCCGGAGCCCGTGCCGACGCCCATCGTGGTGCGCGAGGAGCCTGAGCCACCACCGCCGCCGCCCGTGGTGGCCGAGCCCAAGCCCAGGCCACCGCCGCCACGCGTTCCATCGCCCCAGGAGGCCTGTGCCGACGCCAACTTCCTGTCGCGCCCCATGTGCATCCACCAGGAATGCCAGAAGCCGTCGCAGGCCGGGCAGCCCATCTGCGTGGAAAACCGCCGCCGCTACGAAGCCGAGGAACAGCGCCGCCGCCAGACGCCCAATTGACTGGGCTTGGCGGGTTTTTGGCGGGTGTCCGGGTCGCTCCGGGCCTGTCGCTTGCGCTCACAAGGGACTAATTCGTATAATCGAGGGCTTCGCAGCGCTTTTGTGGTCCCGCGGCGAAGATCAAGCGCCACCTAAGAGGCTTCCGAAAGAGGAGCACCGACCGTGGAAAAGGACCCGCCAAACCCTCTTTCCAAGAGAAAACTCATGACAACTACTTTCAGCGCAAAGCCCGCTGAGGTCGTGCACGAGTGGTTTGTGATTGACGCGACCGACAAGGTCCTCGGACGAGTAGCCAGCGAAGTTGCTCTCCGTTTGCGCGGCAAACACAAGGCCATTTACACGCCTCACGTCGATACCGGTGACTTCATCGTCATCATCAACGCAGCCAAGCTCAAGGTCACCGGCACCAAGTCCCTGGACAAGGTGTACTACCGCCATTCGGGTTACCCCGGCGGCATCACGGCCACGAACTTCCGCGACCTGCAAGCCAAGCACCCCGGCCGCGCGCTGGAAAAGGCTGTCAAGGGCATGCTGCCCAAGGGCCCCCTTGGTTACGCAATGATCAAGAAACTCAAGGTGTACGGTGGTGCAGAGCATCCCCACACCGCCCAGCAGCCCAAGGCTCTGGAAATCTAAGGAGCCTTGAGATGATTGGTGAATGGAACAATGGCACCGGCCGTCGCAAGTCCAGCGTCGCCCGCGTGTTTCTGAAGAAGGGTTCCGGCAAGATCACTGTGAATGGCAAAGACATTCAGCAGTATTTCGGCCGCGAAACCTCGATCATGATTGCCAAGCAACCGCTGGCGTTGACCAACCATGTCGAAACCTTCGACATCCAGATCAACGTGCACGGTGGCGGTGAATCCGGCCAGGCTGGCGCTGCCCGCCACGGTATCACCCGTGCCCTGATCGACTACGACGCAACGCTCAAGCCCGCACTGAGCCAAGCTGGCTTCGTGACCCGCGACGCCCGTGAAGTCGAACGTAAGAAGGTCGGTCTGCACTCTGCACGCCGCGCCAAGCAGTTCTCCAAGCGTTAAACCTTGGCCCTGCCGGGATGCCGCCCTGTGCGGCATCTGCTGCAAAGCATCCCCGGGGTGCTTTACAGAGAAAAACCGCCTTCGGGCGGTTTTTTCGTTTATGGTGCGCTCTTTTCTTTTGGGGGCTGTATGTCCAAGACACGCCTGTTGACCCTATGCGCTTTCGCCTGCTGCGCCGTCGGCTGACCATCAGTGCCCCCCGGGTGGCCATCCGCAGCGCCTTGCCCTGGCCCTTTCGCTGGCTGGCGCTGGCGGTGGTGCTGGGCTTTTGTGCGGCAGTCGCGCTTTGGGCGTTCGAGTTCGGCAAATCCATCGCCGGGCTGGACACCGTGTCGCGTGATGAGGTGCACCAGATGAAGGCCGAAATCACCCGCCTGCGCGATGAGGGCCAGGAGCGGCAAACGGTGGCATTGACCGCCGAGAGCCTGCTGGCCACCGAACGCGCCGCCAAAGAGAGCCTGATGGCCCAGGTGCGCCAGCTGGAGGCTGACAACCGGACGCTGCGTGAGGATTTGGGTTTTTTTGAAAAACTGATCCCGGCAGCCAAGACCGATGGCCTGGCGATCCGTGCCCTGCAGGCCGAGGTGCTGGGCGGGATGCAGCTGCGCTGGCAGGTGCTGGTCATCCAGGCGGCCCGCAATGCGCCCGAGTTCAATGGCCGCCTGGAGCTGGTGCTGGCAGGCACCCAGGATGGCAAGCCCTGGACCCAGACCCTGCCGCCCCAGGGGCAGCCCTTGCAGGTCAAGCAGTACCGCCGCATGGAGGGTGTCCTCGATCTGCCGCCCCATGCCGTGGTAAAAACCGTGACCGCGCGCGTGCTGGATGGCGCCACCGTCCGCACCACGCAGACCATGGCCATCGAGTAAGAGACAAAGGGTGGCGGTCTTCGCCGGTGGCCCCGCGCCACTGTCGCAGCCGGTGGGGCCCGCCGTGCTCCCGCCTCAGGTGTGCCAGTGACCCTGTGCAGGGTGCGTGGGGTGGTGCTAGCCAATAGCTTCGGTTTTCTCGTTCATCCGCATGTGGGCCGTCCGGCCTGCGCGCTTTTTCAGGAGTCCTGCCCATGTTTTCGCGTAAGAAGCAGCCCCCCATCAAGAGCCTAGTTGCGCAGGGCACCAAAATCGAAGGCAATGTGCTGTTTGCCGAGGGCATGCGCATTGACGGTGAAGTGGTGGGCGACATCCGTGCAGGGGCAGAGCAACCCAGCATCCTGGTGATTTCGGAAACCGCGCGGGTGGAGGGGGCTGTGCATGCCGACCACGTGATCATCAACGGCCAGGTGCTGGGCCCCGTGCATGCGGGTGAGCTGCTGGAGCTGCAGCCCAAGGCGCAGATCACTGGCAACGTGCACTACAGGGCGCTGGAGATGCACCAGGGCGCTGTGATTGCCGGGCAGTTGTTCCCGACGGCCGTGCTGGTCGAGGAAAAGCCCCCACTGAAGTTGGCGTCAAACAATCCGTGATCTGAATTCCCGAGCGGTTTGCAGTAGTATTAACCCCAAATACCGAACCCGGAGTACCCCATGAGCGCCGTTGCCGACAACATCCAGACCGAAATGCCCGCCCCGATCCTCTTCACCGACAGTGCTGCGGCCAAGGTGGCGGACCTGATTGCCGAAGAAGGCAACCCTGACCTGAAGCTGCGCGTGTTTGTGCAGGGTGGTGGATGCTCCGGCTTCCAGTACGGCTTCACGTTTGACGAAATCACCAACGAAGACGACACCACCATGACCAAGAATGGCGTGTCGCTGCTGATCGATGCGATGAGCTACCAGTACCTGGTGGGTGCCGAGATCGACTACAAGGAAGACCTGCAGGGCGCCCAGTTTGTGATCAAGAACCCCAACGCCACCACCACCTGCGGGTGTGGCTCCAGCTTCTCGGCCTGATAGGCCTAAGGGCGGGCCGGGAGGCCGATGCCCTGGATGCACCAAAGACAAAAACCGCCTTCGGGCGGTTTTTTCATGGTGGGGGGCTTCGCTGCTGCGCTCAGGCCGGGTACACCGCGCCCAGCACGCGTGCGCCCGCTGCGCCGGTCACGCTGGGCAGGTTGCCAGGGGCCTGGTGCATTGCCTGGCGCGCCAGCCAGGCAAAGGCGGCGGCTTCGACCTGCAGCGCGGGCAGCCCCAGGGCATCGGTGGCCACGACCTGCAGCGAAGGGCACAGGGCCTGCAGGCGGCGCATCAGCTGGGCGTTGAGCGCACCGCCCCCACACATCGCCAGGGTTTTGCTATCTATTTTGTAGCTATCAACGCAAGCTGAGCAGGCGGTGGCAGTGAATTCTGTCAATGTGGCTTGCACGTCGGCGGGATTGGCATGCCCGAAGGGCTCCAGGTGGGTGGCCAGCCAGGGGGGGTTGAACAGGTCGCGCCCCGTGCTTTTGGGTGGCGGCTTGTGCAGAAAAGGCTCCTGCATCAGCGATGTCAGCAGGCCGGGCAGCACCTGCCCGGTGGCGGCCCAGGCGCCGTCCCTGTCGAAAGGCTTGCCAGTGTGCAGCTGGCACCAGTGGTCCATCAGCGCATTGCCAGGGCCGCAATCAAACCCCAGCACGCGGCCATCTGCGCCGAGCACGCTGAGGTTGGAGATGCCGCCAATGTTCAGCACCAGCACCGTTTCATCCGGCCGCCCGAAGATGCCCTGGTGGAAGGCGGGCACCAGCGGCGCACCCTGGCCGCCTGCTGCCACGTCGCGGCTGCGCAGGTCGGCCACCACGGCGATGCCGGTCCGCTCGGCCAGCAGGGCGGGGTTGAGCAGCTGCAGGGTGTAGCCCGTGCCGTCGAATTCCTGAGGGCGGTGGCGCACGGTTTGCCCGTGGGCGCCGATGGCGCGGATGGCATGGGCAGGCAGGCCGCTGCGCTGCAGCAGTGCCTGCACCACCTCGGCATAGGCGCGCGACAGCGCGTTGCCTGCAAGGGCAGCCCGGTGCAGTTCATTGTCGCCGGGGGTGTTCAGGGCCAGCAACTCGGCGCGCAATGCGGGTGCAAAGGCGGCGCTGGCGTGGTGCGTCACCCGCATGCGTGGGCCAGAAAAGTCGGCCAGCACCCCGTCGATGCCATCGAGCGAGGTGCCCGACATCAGGCCGATGTACAGATCGGACATGGCCCGTCGGGTTGTGTGCGGAGCGTGTGTGGAGGTGGTCAGTCTGCGCTGGCCTGCTCGATGAGCGCAGCGGCGTTCAGCTGGACGCGCATGTTGGCCGCGAGGCGGTCAAACGCAGGACGGCCGGCGGCCGAGACGGGGGCAGCGGCCTCACTCTGGGCCACGATGGTCATGGGGTCCTGGTGCACACCATTGACGCGGAACTCGAAGTGCAGGTGCGGGCCGGTGGCCCAGCCGGTGGCGCCCACGGCGCCCAGGGTCTGGCCCTGCTCGACCGACTGGCCCTGGCGCACGTCGATGCGGCTCAGGTGGGCATAGACGGTGACGTGCTGGTTGCGGTGCTTGACGAACACCACGTTGCCGTAGCCGTTCTGCACACCCGCAAACTCCACCACGCCATCGCCCACCGTGCGCACGGCGGTGCCCGTGGGGGCTGCAAAGTCGGTGCCCAGGTGGGCGCGCCAGGTTTGCAGGATGGGGTGCAGGCGCATCTTGAAACCGCTGGTCACGCGGGAGAACTCGACGGGCGAGGCCAGATAGGCGCGGCGCATGCTTTCGCCGTCCAGCGTGTAGTAAGCGCCCTTGGCGGCGCCGGGCTCCTGGAACCACACAGCCTGGTGGGTCTTGCCGTTGTTGACGAACTCGGCGCTCAGCACGCGGCCGCTGGACAGAGGCTCGCCATCGGCTTCCAAGGTTTCATACACCACCGAGAAGCGGTCGCCCTTGCGCAGCGAGCGACGGAAGTCGATGTTGCCCGAGAACAGTTCGGCCACCTGTACAGCCACGGCGTCGGGGATGTTCGACGCGTCGGTGGCGGCGAACAGCGAGCTGTGGATGATGCCGCCCGCCAGCCGGCTGTTGGTCGTCATCTTGGCGGTTTCGATGCGCGTCGCAAACTTGTTGTCGCCTGTGCGCTCGACGATCAGGCGGCGGAAGTTGCCGCTGTCATCCGGCACCCAGCGCACGGTCAGGCGTACCAGGCGGTGGTCGTCGGTGGTCTCGGCCGACACGCTGCGGCCGGTGCGGCCCAGCACGTTCTGGCGCACGGGGGTATCGCCACGCATGAAGGCGGCGGCGGCCGGGTCGGCCACGCCCAGGCGCTGCAGCAGGGATTCGGGGGTGTCGCTGGAGCGTACCTGCTCGGAGCGGAACAGCGAGAAGCCGGGGGCGTCCAGTTCGCCCAGCACCAGGTTCTCGGCCAGCGATTCGACGGGGTAGCTCACCATGCGCACGGGCAGCTCGGCCGGATCGGGCGCGAAGGAAGCCACAGCGAAGGCGCCACCGCCACCCGTCAGCAGGACGGCGGCAACGGCGGCGGTGATGCGTTTGGGGTGTTGTTGGATCGTGCGGGACAGTCGGTCAAGCAAAGCGGTGCTGGCGGTGCGGACCGTAGTGAGGCCGTGAATCAAAGGTCTATCCCCAGGGTGATTGCGGATCCGTGGCACACCCCCGGTGTGAATGCGGGGCGGGGCCAGGAGCACAGACTGTCAGGCTGCAGCCATTCGACAGGTTGATGAAAAACAGGTCGAAACGGCGGGCCCACTAGAATCCGCCTCTGCAATGTGGGCTGAAGTATAGCGGTGCATGCTGTCTAGACATCCCAAAAAACCCTTATGAATCAATCTGCTGTTACAACAACCCCGGTCTCTGATGGTGTAAGACAAGCCCTCGAAATCTCGCTGCGCGGCGTGCAAGAGCTGCTGCCACAGGACGAATGGGTCAAGAAGCTGGCGCGCTCGGAGGCCACGGGCCAGCCGCTGCGCATCAAGCTGGGCCTGGACCCCACGGCCCCCGACATCCACATCGGCCACACGGTGGTGCTGAACAAGATGCGGCAACTGCAAGATCTGGGCCACCAGGTCATCTTCTTGATCGGCGACTTCACCAGCCTGATCGGCGACCCCTCGGGCCGCAACAGCACGCGCCCGCCGCTCACGCCCGAGCAGATCAAGGTGAATGCCGAGACCTACTACAAGCAGGCCAGCCTGGTGCTGGACCCGGCCCGCACCGAGATCCGCTACAACAGCGAATGGAGCGAACCCCTGGGCGCCACCGGGATGATCCAGCTGGCCGCCAAGTACACCGTGGCACGCATGATGGAGCGTGACGACTTCCACAAGCGCTTCACCACCGGCCAGTCCATTTCGGTGCACGAATTCTTGTACCCGCTGATGCAGGGTTACGATTCGGTGGCTTTGAAGAGCGACCTGGAGCTGGGCGGAACGGACCAGAAGTTCAACCTGCTCATGGGTCGCCACCTGCAGCAGGAATACGGCCAGGAGCCGCAGTGTGTGCTCACCATGCCACTGCTGGTGGGGCTCGATGGCGTGGACAAGATGTCCAAGTCCAAGAACAACTACATCGGCATTGCCGAAGACGCGAACACCATGTTTGCCAAGGTGCTGTCGATCAGCGACACCCTGATGTGGGACTGGTTCACCCTGCTGTCGTTCAAGAGCCTGGCCGAGATCGCCGCGCTCAAGGCCGAGGTGGAGGGCGGGCGCAACCCCAAGGACGCCAAGGTGATGCTGGCCAAGGAAATCACCACGCGCTTCCACAGCGCGGCCGCCGCCGACGCTGCTGAGCAGGACTTCATCAACCGCAGCAAGGGCGGCGTGCCCGATGAAATCCCCGAGGTGAGCCTGTCCGGCGCACCACTGGGCATTGGCGCTCTGCTCAAGCAGGCCAACCTGGCGCCCTCGGGCAGCGAGGCCAACCGCCTGATCGACGGCGGCGGTGTGCGTGTGGATGGCAGTGTGGTCAGCGACAAGGGCCTGAAGCTGGCCGCTGGCACCTACGTGGTGCAGGTGGGCAAACGCAAGTTCGCACGGGTCACATTGGCCTGATTTATTGAGCTGAATGGGCCTTCGCCGCCCGCTGGATAAGTGATAATCGCTATAAAAATAGAAGCAAAAGCGCCGAGCCTGTACAGGCCGGCGCTTTTTTCTTTTCAGGCCCCGTCCAGGTTGTCGTTCAAATCCGGGTCGGGCACATCACCAATCGCCTGGCGGGTGGCCTCGGCCTGCACCTGCAGCCAGGCGCAGAAGGCCTTGATCTCTGGCCGATTGACGCTGCGCGGCCCCACCATCAGCCAATAGGACAGTGGCGAGTCGATGCGGTGGCCGGGCAGCACCTCCACCAGGTCGCCCGCAGCCAGGGCATCGGCAATCAGCGGCATGCGGGCCAGTGCCAGCCCCTGGCCCGCCAGCGCGGCCTGCACGATCTGGTGGGCGTAGTTGAAGTAGAGCCAGCGCTCAGGCTGCAGTTTGGTCAGGTCGCGGGTGTCGAACCAGCGGCGCCAGCTCAGATACTCCAGATAGTGCGTGCGATGGGCGTCGCCCGCCTCGATCAGGGTGAACTGCGCTACATCGGCGGGGGTGCGCAGCGGTTTGCCGCTCTTGAGCAGCCAGGGGCTGGCCACCACGGCCAGTTGCTCGCCAAACAGGCGGATGCCGCCCTGCGTGGCTCCGGCGGGCATGGCATAGCGCAATGCCAGGTCCACGTCCGAGGTTTCCAGATCGACCTGCACGTCGCTCGCATCAATGCGGATGTCGATACCCGGGTTGTCGCGCTGGAACTCCTCCATGCGCGGAATCAGCCACATGGACGCAAAGCTGGCCCAGGTGGTGATGGCCACGCTGCGGCGCCCGGCCGTCTGGCGCACCAGGCGCACGGCGGCGTCCATGCGCTCCAGCGCCGGGCCCACCGCGCGCTGCAGCTGCGCGCCCGCGCTGGTCAGCTCCACCGCGCGCGTGTGGCGCAGGAACAGGGGCACGCCCACTTCTTCTTCCAGCGCCTGGATCTGGCGGCTCACGGCCGACTGGGTGAGCGCCAGCTCGTCGGCCGCAGCGCGGAAGTTCAGGTGCCGCGCCACGGCCAGAAAGGCGCGCCAGTGGCCCATGGCCACCGGACGGGTGCGCAGGACAGCGGGGGAGTATTCGGCTGAGGCCATGGCAGGGCTCCCGGAGAGTATTGATTCATGCGTTGATGGAATGAATAGCGTACCGCGTTTTCATTGGACTGTGTGTGGCGAAAGGATCACTATTCATGCTCCAAAACACCTGTTTTTCCACTCTAAGGAGCCTGTCATGTCTGCCCGCAACGTTCTGGAATCGCAACAATCCGTGCAAGCCGCCGTGGCTGGCCGTTCTGCGGCCGGTTGCTGGAAACTGACCCCCGGCCGCGCCCTGTCGCTGCACCCGCGTGAGCGCAGCGTGCTGGAGATTGCCCAGGGCCGGGTCTGGCTCACGCTGAGCGGGGCCTTGCCCCGCCACCAGCCGGCCAACATGCCCGCAGATTTGCTCCTTGGCGTGGCCGACCACCTGCTGCAAGCCGGTGACCGCCTCGACATCGCAGCGGGCCAGCATGTGGTGATGGAGGTCTGGACCCCGGCGGGCTCGCCCGGCGAGGACGTGGCTTTCCATTGGCATGGCGCCCCCGCCCCGGTGCCCGCGCAAGGCCGGTGCGCCCAGCGCCCCGGTGCCGAATGGGAATGTGGCGTGGTCCAGCCCCTGCGCGACCTGGTGAAGGCACTCGCCCAGGGTGGGCGCGCCGTGGGGCTGGCGGGGGGGCAGGCGATCGGCGCCGGAGGGCGCGTGATGCTCGGAATCGCCCGTTTTGCTCTCATTCGGATAGCGGCACCACGCGAAAGCAAGCCCGCTTGAGACCGACATGCAAGAAGAGCATCAATTGGTGCATTCCTTTTCATTGGACGCTGTGGCTAGCACAGAGCACCATAGAGTCCATCAAGGGTAAACCCGGAGATTCATATGACCACCTCGCAGATTTTCAAGTTCTTTTCCACCGCTGCCACGGCTGCTGCCGCCTACGGTGTCAGCACCTTGCTGCCAGGCAAGGCCCTCAGCCTCACACCCCGCGCGCCCATGGCCCTGCGCATTGCCGAAGGCCAGGCCTGGGTCACGCTGGATGCGGGCCCCTACGGCACCGGCACCGAAGCTGGCGACGTGTTCCTGCACGCCGGCCAGACTTTGTGGGTGGCCGCCGGCCAACACGCCGTGGTCGAGCCCGTGGGCCAGCAGCGCCTGCAATTCCGCTTCACGCGCACGCCGGTGGACGTGGCCAGCACCGCCACCCCCTGGTGGCGCCGCGCGGCTTTTGGCAGCCCGTCGGTGGCGGTGGCCAGCGACGCCTGCTGCGCCTGAGTCTTTGTGAAAAGGGGGCGATCAGCGATGGGCTGGTGGCCCTGGCCGTTTCTTGCAGCCTCTTTCAGAAAGAGCTCAGCGCCTGGGACATCACCCCACCAGCGCTGCAAGCTCTGGGGGCCACTCCAAGCCCCCGCAATCTTTTCGTGCAGTTCAGCGAAAGAGTGAGAAGCAGACACTGAGGTTTTCGCCCGAGGCAATGTTGCTTGCAACATCCACGGTCACCAGCAGGTCGATGATGTTGTCGCGTTTGACGGTGGCTGCCATGCTCCGGCCCGGGCTGCTTCGGATGTCCAACAGCACGGAGGAGTCCAAGCCTCCCGGCGGCTGGTCGAAGAAAATAAAGTACGACCGCGTCTGTCCCCCTCCATACGCCGACGTCACGGTGTAGCCGTTGCCGCTGATCCGTGTGGCGGGCGCCAGAGTGTTAGAGAGCGGGTCTGTGACTGAAAAGCAGCCGTGGCGCATGACAGATACACCTGCCACAGCGCCCTGCGGCCCCGCCGGACCTGTGGCTCCTGTCGGGCCAGCCGGGCCAGAGGGCCCTGCTGGGCCTACAGGGCCTGCTGGACCCGTGGCACCTGCCGGGCCCGTCGGGCCTGTAGCACCGGTTGCCCCTGTCGAGCCGGTGGCTCCTGCGGGGCCTGCTGATCCGGCGGGGCCCGTCGCTCCGGTATCTCCCTTGTCCCCCTTTTCCCCGGGGTCACCTTTGTCACCTTTCGGCCCCTGGGATGCCAGCGGGTTGCAGCGGCCCAGGGCGCCTGTGGCGTCGTGGCACACCATGGTGGTGCCGATGGCGGGGGTTGCGGGCAGGTTGGGCAAGCGCACCTCGCCTCCTGGCAGCACCTGTAGCGCGGGCGTTCCGGGTGCGGAGTGGATGACCACACGGCTCCCGGCGGCGGGCGTGAGGGTCATGTCGGCTGCGCCAGCGTGCGTGGCCACGATGCCAAGGCAAAGGACAAGAGAGCGGGAGAGTTGTCGAAGCATGGAATCGATGAATCTCGGTAAGGTCAATGTTGTGCGGGTTTCCTGCGCCGCCGGGTTGCCAGTGCGAGCACGGCTGGCGTGAGCAAAGCCAGCGTCCAGGGGCCCAGCATGGGCACCGGAACGGGCGCAACTGCGCTGCCGCCCAGCGGGATAGGGCCTGCAGGGCCGGCCAAAAGGCAGCCAGGGCTGGCAGTGCGCAGTACCTGGCCGCCGCTGGCATGTGTGGGGTTGGCCCATGTCCACTGTCCAGCCAGTTCCACCCGGCCCCCATTCAGGGACAGCGACGCCCCGGCTGATGCGGAGACATCGCGTGCTGCCAAAAGCGCACCACTGGCGCCCAAGGCCAGCGAGCCGCCATTCACGGCAACGTCCGTGCAACCCAGGGATACCGTGCCGCCGCCCAGGTCGGCCGCAGTGCCGGGAGGCAGGGCCCAGTCGGCCCTGGTGGGTGCAGCGGTGGTGAGAAGCAAGGCGGCGATGGCGCCCGCATGCAATAGGGATTTGTGCATGAAATGGGGCTCTAGGGCTTATGTAGCAAGCGTAAGATGCTCTTAATTGAGGAGTGACTCCCGCAGTCGGCGCGAGGCCGTGCCCGCTGCGAGCAACGACAGCAGTACCAGCGCCCAGGGGCCGAGAGCAGGGATGGCCTGCGCACCCGTTGGGGCGGCTGCCAGCAGGGCGGGCAAACCTGGGTCGGTGATCTGGCCGTCGGCGTTGCCGTCGCTGTCGCCTGCGCCGCCATCGGTCAGGGTGAAGGTCACGCTCAGGCCATCGGGTGCGATTGCCGCGCCTGGCAGTGCATACCAGTGCGCCGCCGCGCAGGCCGCAGCACCAGTGCAACCCAGGCCTTCTGGGCTGGCGCCGTACTTCAGGTAGACGGCGCCTGGCGGCACCGGCTGGGTGTAGCGCACGGTGACATTGGCGCTGGCGCCCGGTGTGCCGCCTGCCAAGGTGAGTGCGAGCGGGGCAAAGTCCGAGCGAGCACCCGCAGGCAAAGGCGCAGGCAGACTGCCGCCGAAAGCGGCAGACTGGACCTGCCAGCCGCCCGAACCCGCTACTTGCACGCTGCCCTTGCCCGTGCCAACAGCGGCCCAGGGAGCGCTGCACAGGCCAGAGTCGCTACCGCCGTGGGTGCCTGCGCAGGTCCAGGTGTAGCCCCCGGCGGCCGATAGCACCGTGCTGGCCGAGCCCGCGCTGCAAAAATCGGTGCTGGGTGTGGTGATGCTGGGGCGACCGGCCGCAGCGCCGCAGGTGCCGTTCACCGACTGTAAAAAGCCGAAACCCATGTGCTGTGCAGTGCCGTGTGGCGTGATGACCTCCACGGTGGCCGCGCCTGCCGCATGGGCAGGGGTGGTGGCGGTGATCTGCGTTGCACTGTCCACCGTGAAGCGTGCGGCTGCCACACCACCGAATGTGACCGCCGTCGCCCCACTGAAGGCGTGGCCGGTCAACCTGACCTGATCGCCCCCGTTGCTGCCCGCACTGGCAGGGTTGGCATGGATGATGAACGGCAGCAGCGACGGCGCCGTGCATTGTGGCGAGGTGGCGCCGCCATAAAGGCCAGCACAGGTCCACTGGTAGATCGTCCGGTCGCCGGGCGGCAACAGCACGCTGCTGGCCTGGCCCGCGCTGCACAGGTTGGCTGCAGGGGCTGCGGATGTTGGCTGCCCCTGGGCGCTGCCGCAGGCACCATCCACGGGGGCGACGAAGGCGAAGCCTGCGTCCAGCGTGGCGGTGCCATCGGGCGTGGTGACCTCGATGGCCACCGGGCCCACCGCGTGAGCGGGGGTGACGGCTGTGATGCGGGTGTCGCTGTCCACCCGAAAGCTGGCTGCTGGGGTGCCGCCAAAGGCCACGGCCGTGGCGCCGGTGAGCCGGGCGCCTTCGATGCTCACCGTGAGTCCCCCATTGAACAGGCCCGTGGCGGGGCTGGCGCTGCTGGCAATGGGCAAGAGCGTGCCTTGCAGCTGCATTACCCAGGACTGGGGGTAGCACCGCCACCCCATGTAGTCGCGGCAGAGGTGTCCGCCGGTGCTGCTGCGGTTGACCTGCCGATAGCCCCTGCCCGCAGGTCCGTTGGGATCCGCAAAGATCACCCAGACCTGGCTCGAAGCCCGAGCGGTGTAGCTGCCGGTGAAGGTGGTGGGCCCTGGTGACGGCGCCATGGCCGTGGCGGTGAACGGCTGGCAGTCGTTCGCGGGCGCCCCATCGCCCGGGGCGCTGCCGCAGACCTCCATGGTGAAGGGCGTATCGGGGTTGTGGGCGTTCACCATGTCCAGCGCCACTTGGGTGATGCGGGCTGGCGCCGGGCCCACTGGCACCCGGTTGGCCCAGCGCATGGGAACCTGTACCGTGTAGCCAACGTTGTCGCCCGTGCCCAGGTTGTCGAAAAGCACTTCGGCGCGAACGGCGCCGGCGCTGGCGCTGGCGAGGGCCACGAGCAGCAGAATGCGCGGCCTGAAGAAAGAATCCATGTGTTTTTTGTGAGAAGGCCTCCGGCGCTTTGCCATAAAGCGCAAGAAGCTATGCTTTTGAGAGCATCAGGTTGTGTGCCTGACGTGACGTACCCGTCGGATCGTCGCGGCAGACGGCTCCAGCGGCTTGACTGGGCGTTTGCCCGGTTCTTGACTGGGCGTCTCATTCGGGGGCCAGCAGCTGCAATCAGTGGGTGCAGTGGGTAAGGTGTGCGCGGACTTGGCGTGGGGGTTTTGAAGAAAGCAAGGCGCGGTCGGCACTGCCGCAAGCAGCTGCGTCATAGCCGCTGTGATGGGGCGGGGGCTTGTGTGGCGCTGTCTGCGCTTGAGCGATGGTCCGCACCCCGGTGGGAGCGCTCACCGCGCAGGGGCTTCTCGCGCCAGCCCCATCAGCAGTACAAGAAGCTCTTTGATGGCAATGGACCTGGTCTGCGACCCGGTGTCTCAGGTGCTTGGCGTGTCCAGCAGGCGTATCAACTGCCCCTGCAGGGTGGCCAGAATCTCTTCGGACAACCCCGGCTGCGCGGCCGCTGTGGCGCGGGCCAGCACCAGGCCGCCGACCATGGTGGCCAGCACCTGCATGGCGTGCGCGCGGTGGGTGGCTGCAGTGGCGGCTACCGTCGTTTTGTCGGCATCCTGCGGCGCGGTGCCAGCGGACACGGCGGGCATAGCAGGCTCGGCGTCGGCCAGCAGCTGCGCAAAGCGCTGGATGTTGCGCTCGATGCCTTCGGCAAACACCTGCGACAACTCGCCGCCCGCGCGTGCTGCGTCCACCGCCAGCGCGGCGGCGGGGCAGCCGCTGCCGGGGGCGTCGCGGTGCTGGGGCGAGAGGTAGCTTTGGATGCGGTCGGCCACGCTGGCGTTGGGCGTGTGGCCGTCCAGCGGCGCAATCGACCAGTCGAACGCACGGGCGCAGGCTTCGCGCACCAGGGCGTCCTTGGACTCGAAATGCCGGTACAGCCCGCCGTGGGTGAGCCCCGCGTCGCGTGTGATGTCGGCCACCCCCACGCCCGTGAGGCCGCGCTCGCGGTAGAGCCGGGCGGCGGCGTCCAGGATGCTCTGGCGGTTTTCGGCGGCCTGTGCCTTGGAGACTTTCATGGGGTGGGCCTTCTATTGATTGCGACCGTACGCAAAGCGGTGTTTTGTGTTTATGATGACGGCCCCAATCATAAATGCCCGATCCTTCTGTGGCGGTGTGACCGCGTGGCCCGCCACCGGGCGGCCGCTGGCCCCGTCAACCCCGGGGCCGCAGAGGCGCCGGGCGGCAACCAGCGAGGTGATTCCATGACCCCCACCCCTCTTTCCCACCGCAGCGCCCTGGCGCCTGCCACACACGGAGCGGCCCGCTGATGCGCCGCGTTGTCATCACCGGCATGGGCCTGGTGTCGCCCCTGGGTTGCCAGGTGGAACTGGCTTGGCAGCGCCTGCTGGCGGGCCGCTCGGGCATCACCGTGCTGCCCGAGGCCGTGACCGAAGGAGTGCCCGCCAAGGTGGCCGGGCGGGTGCTGCCGCTGTCCGAGGACCCCGAGGGCGGCTGGGATGTGGATGCCATCGTCTCGGCCAAGGACCAGCGCAAGATGGATCGCTTCATCCCCTTTGCGCTGGGCGCTGCCGACCAGGCGCTGGCCCAGGCGGGCTGGCCGGTGGTGGGGGGGGACGAGTCGGCGCTCGCGCGCACGGCCACCGTCATTGCCTCGGGCATTGGCGGCTTTGGCGCGATTGCCGACGCGGTGCGCACCACCGAAACGCGCGGGCCGCAGCGGCTGTCGCCGTTCACTGTGCCGTCGTTCCTGGTCAACCTGGCAGCGGGGCAGGTGTCGATCCGCCACGGGCTCAAGGGGCCGCTGGGGGCGCCGGTCACGGCCTGCGCCGCCAGTGTGCAGGCGCTGGGCGACGCGGCCCGGCTGATCCGTGCGGGCGAGGCCGATATCGCCGTGTGTGGTGGCAGCGAGGCCGCCATCGACCGCGTGAGCCTGGGTGGATTTGCGGCGGCCAAGTCGCTGTCCACGGGGTTCAATGCCACGCCCGAGCAGGCCTCACGCCCGTTCGATGCACAGCGTGACGGCTTTGTGATGGGTGAGGGCGCGGGCATGCTGGTGATCGAGGCGCTGGACCACGCCCTCGCACGCGGCGCGCAGCCGTTGGCCGAGCTGGTGGGCTACGGCACGTCGGCCGATGCGTACCACATCACCTCGGGGCCGGAAGATGGCGACGGCGCCGCGCGCAGCATGGCCGCCGCGCTGGCGCAGGCGGGGCTGCGGGCCGACGAGGTGCAGCACCTCAATGCCCACGCCACCTCCACCCCGGTGGGCGACCGGGGTGAACTCGCCGCCATTCGCCGCGTGTTTGGCACGGGTGCAGGGCCCGCGATCGTTTCCACCAAGTCGGCCACGGGGCATCTGCTGGGTGCGGCGGGGGCGGTGGCCACCATCTTCACAGTGCTCGCGCTGCGCGACCAGGTGGTGCCCGGCACGCTGAACCTGCACGCGCCGGATGAACTGGCGCAAGGCCTGGACCTGGTGGCGCTGACGCCACGCCGCATGGCGCTCACGCACGCCATGGTCAACGGTTTTGGTTTTGGCGGGGTGAATGCGACCCTGGTGCTGCGGCGCTGGCAGCCTGGGGCGGCCTGAGGGCGAGAGGCTGCTGGTGGGTAGCGGGCGGCGCAGCCGATAATCCCGCACCGGCCCGCGCGGCGCACCGCCCCGGGCTACTGATCTCCAGACGCATTCCATGACCCCAATCGACATCCTCATCATGGCGGCCGGCAAGGGCACGCGCATGAAAAGCCGCCTCCCCAAAGTGTTGCAGCGCCTGGCCGGACGCCCGCTGCTGCACCACGTGCTGGACCAGGCCGGGCACCTGCAGGCGCGCAGCGCCATCGTCATCACGGGCCATGGTGCTATAGAAGTAGAAGCGGCTTGCGCAGGTGCAGCGCGCGCAGACAGCAGTTTTGCCCTGAAATTTGTGCGCCAGGAACCCCAGCTGGGCACGGGCCACGCCGTGTTGCAGGCCGTGCCCCACCTGCGCGATGACGGCACGGCCGTGGTGCTGTCGGGCGATGTGCCGCTGACCCAGGCCGACACCCTGCGCGCGCTGGTGGCGGCCAGCGGAGGCGAGCAGCTGGCGCTGCTCACGGTGACCCTGCCCGACCCCACGGGCTATGGCCGCATCCTGCGCAATGCCGATGGCGCCGTGCAGGGCATCGTCGAACACAAGGACGCGAATGACGCCCAGCGCGCCATCACCGAGATCTACAGCGGCATCATGGCCGTGCCCGCGCGCCTGCTGCGTGGCTGGCTGGCGCGGCTGACCAATGACAACGCCCAGGGCGAGTACTACCTCACCGACATCGTCGCCATGGCCGTGGCCGATGGCGTGCCGGTGGTAGCCCACCGCATCAGCGACGCGCTGCAGGTGGCAGGTGTCAACAGCCCGCTGCAACTGGCCGAGCTGGAGCGCGCCCACCAGCTGCGCCAGGCCCGTGCGTTGATGGAGCAGGGCCTGCGCCTGGCCGACCCGGCCCGGTTTGATCTGCGCGACGACACCCGCACCGGCGTGCGCGGCGAGCTGGTCTGCGGCCAGGATGTGGAGATCGATGTGAACTGCGTCTTCACCGGCCGCGTGGAACTGGGCGAGGGCGTGAGCATTGGCGCGAATTGCTGCATCGCCAACGCACGCATCGCTGCAGGTGCGGTGATCCATCCCTACACCCACATCGACGGCGAAAAGGCCGGAGCCACCGTGGGCGAGGGCGCGCTGATCGGCCCCTTTGCCCGCTTGCGCCCCGGCGCGCAACTGGGCCGCGAGGTGCACATCGGCAACTTTGTGGAAGTGAAGAACAGCACCATGGCCGACGGCGCCAAGGCCAACCACCTGGCCTACCTGGGCGACGCCATGGTGGGCGAGCGCGTGAACTACGGCGCAGGCAGCATCACCGCCAACTACGACGGCGCTAACAAGCACCGCACGGTGATCGAGGCCGATGTGCATGTGGGCAGCAACTGCGTGCTGGTGGCGCCCGTGACCATCGGCGCAGGCGGCACGGTGGGCGGCGGCAGCACCATCACCAAGAGCACGGCGCCTGGCGCGCTGAGTGTGGCGCGGGGCAAGCAGGTGAGTATTGCCAACTGGTCCCGCCCGAAAAAATGAAGCACCCCCTGAGTCGCTTCGCGCCCTCCCCCTCCAGGGGGACGACAGCCTTTGCTGCGGGGCGGCCCTTGCTGGCTGTCCTCGCCTGCGCCTTCGTCTTCGTGCATAGCGCGTTGGCGCCTCGTTGTGCCATGCACGCTTCTGTGACCTGCGGCGGGAGATGAAAGTGGCTGGTGCAGACATGACCCCCGAACAGCTGCGCGCCGAGCTGGCCCGCAGCCAGCAGCAGGTGGCCGACATGGCGGCTGCGCAGGAGGAGTTCTTGCGCGCCGTCTCGCACGACCTGCGCGCGCCGCTGCGGCATGTAACGTCGTACGGCACGCTGGTGCGCGAGGTTTTGGGCGACTTGCCGCCCGAAGTGGTGCAGGGCGCCGAGGTGCAAGAGGCCCTGGGTTTCCTCGCCACCATGGACCAGTCCGCCCGGCGCATGGGGCTCATGATCGACGGCCTGCAAGCCCTGGTGCGTGCCAGCCGCGCCCCACTGCGCCTGCAGCCTGTGCCGCTGGCCGATGCGATGGCCCAGGCGCGCGCCACGCTGGCCCCTGCCGAGGCGGGGCGTGCCGTGGAGTGGCGCGTGGATGCCGACCTGCCTACGCTGCACGCCGACCCGGTGTTGCTGCAGGAGTTGCTGGTGCAGTTGCTGGGCAATGCGCTCAAGTTCACACGCCCCGTGGCCCAGCCCTGCATCACCGTGCGGGCCGATGCGGCACCGGCAGGTAGCGTGGCCTTCACGCTGAAGGACAACGGCGTGGGCTTTGACCCGGCGCGTGCGGGCACCCTGTTCGGCGTGTTCCAGCGCCTGCACCGTGAGACCGAGTTTGACGGCGTGGGCACGGGGCTGGCGCTGTGCCGCGCGATTGCCCAGCGCCATGGCGCCACGCTCGCCGCCACGGCGGCGCCGGGGGCGGGCTGCACGGTGCGGGTG